>JAJRPW010000143.1 GCA_024280585.1 Alphaproteobacteria bacterium | reverse complement strand
ATAACATTTTTTTCGAGAGAAAATATGGCATCTTTTACATCATCAGGCAGGGAATTGCGTGTTACTTTGCCCATAGGCAAAAGCTGTTTTGTATATTTTGAACCATCCCGCTTGAGTTCTTCATAAGCCGCTTCCGCTTCAGCCTGACTATTAAAAATATATTGATCCACATCTCTTAATGTGTCAGTGAAATAATTATCTTTATCCATTTGATAAATAGACTTTAATTCTTCTTCTGAGATTTGAAGGTTATCTTTAACATTTTGTAATCCGAAAGTTATGTAAGTAACTTCACGATTTTCTGGAACGGTGAATTTATCAGAATTATCCTGATAAAACTGTACTAAATCCGTCTCAGATGGTTCGGGCACATTTTTTATAAAATCAGAAGGAAGCTCAATAATATCAGCAATTCTTTTCTCATTACGATATTTATTCAGTAATTCAGCCTGAGATTCAATGAAAACAGGGGCGGTCGTCAGCGTTTCCAGCAACATAGTTGTTGAAATATTTTGCTTAATCGAGTTTATATAATCCATTTCATTCAGGCCGTTTGCTCGCAAAATATTCTTAAATACTTCCTTGCTAAAATTACCACTCTCATCCCAAAAAGCACTATTCTCTACAATTTTATCTCTCACAACGGTGGAGCCAATTCTTATATTCAAGTCATTAGTTCGCATTCTAATTAATTTTTCATCGATAATCTGATTAATTATCATGTTTCTGATATTAAACTGACCGATTTGCTCTTCAGTTAATGCGCGTCCAAGAATTTGTTGATATCTGGCAAGTTCGCCCTGTAAACGATTTCTGTACTCATTATAACCTATATCTACATCGCCGACCGTTGCCACATTATTCGATGTGCGTCCACGAAAAACATCACCGATGCCCCAAACGACAAAACTAAGAGCCAAAATTGTTAAAAACACTTTAACGAAGATATTTTTTGAACCTTTACGCATGGATTCTAGCATGATAAGCCTATTTTTTTGCTAACGAAGCTTTGCATTATAGACCTAGATTAAAATCAAAACAATGATGAATTTGTAAAATATTAAAACCCGCTAACTACGGTCACAGTTTGTCCTCCAGTAACGGGACAAACTCCATCTTTTGTCGGAGTGAAACCGCATTTTTTGTAAAAATTCAATGCCTTAGTGCTTTGCTTTAAGACATCAAGTGAAATGCTGCCATTTGCAGATTTTACGTGTTCGACAAGGGATTTGCCGATTCCTTGCCCCTGATATTGGGGTGAGACGAAAAGGCCGCCAACAGTATTTTCCAATAACGCAATAAATCCGACTACCTTTCCATCGCGTAGCGCGACCCAGCTTTGCGAATTGGGCATATATTTAGTTTTGATATCCTCTCTGATGGAATTAATCATATCGCCAGACATGAAGCTATAAGCGGCTTCTGCAGTTTGGTGCCATATATTAATAACGGAAATTAAGTCTGAGTCTTCGTATTTTCTGATCACAAAAGCCTCCATTGTTAGGGTAGTGTATCATAATAGCACAGTTTTGAGGGGGAATCAATGGCTTACCTGGCAAAAATCCAGTTATTTTCATCGGATAGCTCCGCTTTGAATAAATAGCCATCAATATCAAAATTTTTAAGTTTTTCAGCCTGTTGTAAGCGGTTCTTAATTATATAGTTCGCCATTAATCCGCGCGCGCGTTTGGCAAAAATCATTATGATTTTATAGCCACCATTTTTATACTCCTTAAAGTTGCAAGTAATTATTCTGCCGTTAAATTTTTGTGGTTTAATCGCTTTGAAATACTCATTTGAGGCCAAGTTTATTAGTGTATCAGAGTTTGCCTCATTTAATTCATCGGTTATTTTGTCGTCCCAAAATTCATATAGATTTTTTCCATTCTGGTTTTTAAGCTTGCTACCCATCTCCAATCTATATGGCTGAATCAGGTCAAGCGGCCTTAAAATGCCGTATAAACCGGACAATATTCTGAGGTTTTCCTGCGCGTATTTAAGCTCGTTATCGGAAAAATTTTCGGCCTGCAATCCGTTGTAAACATCGCCTTTGAAGGCAAAAACGGCCTGGCGCGCATTGTCGTTATCAAATTTTGTTGAAAAAGCCTGGTATCTTTGCTGGTTCAGTTCCGTTAGTTTTACGCTAAGCTTCATGAGCGATCTGATTTCTTTTTCCGAGAGTTTTTTTAGATTTTTAATAAGTGAATTAGCCTCATTTAAAAAATTAGGTTTTGTGGGTAAGATGTTGTTTTTAAAAGAAAAATCCAGTTTTTTGGAGGGCGATAATAGGATCAGCATTACTTTTCATCCTGCTCATCAATAATTTTATATTCCGCATCTATTATTTTACTGTCTTTATCGTAATATTCACCGCGTTTGTTGGATTTCTTTTCATTAAGTTTACGCATCAAAGGCCCCAATATGGTTGCGCCCACGACCGAAATCATAGCAACTCCGATAACAAAAAGAGTGGTAAATCCGATTATCAGAAATTTTATGAAAACCTTGAATATATAAACTACCTTAGAAACCATACAAAGCCTTGGCATTGTTATGTAACGCATCCTTTTTTTCTTGCTCGTTTAGGGCCGTAGATGCTAGGTTTTCGATGAATTTTATCACCTTGTCATAATCAATAACTTCGCCAAATTTTTTGCCTTCATACTCTGGCGCAGGGTCTAAAACCGGCCCTGCAAATGGTCCGTCGCTCGCCCCAAGCAGCAGTTTTTCTGCGCCAAGTTTTTCCACAATTTTTTTAATAATTACGCTGACTTTATTAACATCCAGGCTGGTTCTGTAGCCCGGACCTTTAAAATATACATTGCCGCGGCTGGCTGCAAAGCTGAGTAATTTATTGTAATTTTCGTCTTCAGATTCGCCGAAAATCGCCGGTAAGCCGAGATGATCCACTAAAATAATTATGTCGGCAGGGATCTGCTCAACCAAGCCGAGCAAATATTCGCCCGCGCCAAAAACCAATATATGCTGGCCGTTTTCACGGATTTTTTCAAAAAAAGCGCTCCATTTTTCGCCGGATAAATCAGGTGTTTTATCTTTGGCATAAAGCCGCACTCCTTTTATGTCATCGCGCTGCATCCACTCGTAAGTTCTTGCGTCATCCAGATTTCCTTTTATAACACCAGCAGCGGGAATATTCTGGTTTTTCAGGTCATCCAGCGCGTCAATCACATGCTGTGAGTCCTTGGATTTGCTAAAATCGACAACAACTATGCCGGCGGGCTTGTTGCTTCCAAGCAACTCAAAATACAACTCAGGGCTGTTTATCTTCCCCCTGGAATAAACCAGTGGCACGTTTTCGTTCTCCGCTTTTTTCGAAAATAAATGCACATGCGTATCAATCCAATTCATAATAATCCCCTAGTTTTTTTTATACCGCATTATATGATAAAAATCACTTTTTACCAGCATTTTTACTTATTTTTATATATTATTTATACTGCGATGCACAACAAGATATCCTTGCTAGGGTTTTCATAAAAATGTATAATGATCGTCAGTTTTTAATGACTAATATCGATTCCGTATCTTCCCCGAACGTTGTCGTGCTTCGGTCTCGTCGGATTCACCTATTAAATATAGGCTAAAATCCTTCTCGCCTTGCACTCCTGGTTCGGCTTTGATCTGGAAGTGGTATAATTTGGGTTTGTGCGTTTTAGCCCTTAAATTAAGGTGATTTATATGACAAAAACTGAGGCTAAAAACAATAAAATTGCAGGGACGCGTCCGAAGAAAAAAAAGGAGATTCGCAGTAGTCTTTCCAATGTTTATGGGTCTATAAAAGAGTCTAATTTCAATCGTTACATCTCTCATGACATATATCAGTATCAAAAATATGTGAATGATGGCGGTGCACAATTATATTCCAAAAACGAGTTGGAAGATATAAAAATTGCCGGTGTTTCGGATCGTTTGCCCCCTAGAGCGACGGCTTATTATATGGATCTGGCTTCGCGTAGTGAGGGAGTTCGTAACCTTATTAAGGCACGCCCGGAAGAAACAGAGGACTTATCAGGCGAGAGGGACCCGTCAAATCAGTTGAAATATAGCCCGGTTCCGGGGCTTTTGCATAAATATGAATTGATATTATTATATGTCGTCAGGGCTTGTAGTTCTTGGTGTCGCTATTGCTACAGATCGGATTTTTTAACTGGCAAAACAGAGAAAGATATTGGCTCAATCAAGGAAATTACTGATTATATAGAGTCCTATAATGAAAAAGTGGAGGCGCATAACAAGCCGGATATGAGCATGCAGGAAAGAATGATTCCAATCCGCGAGGCGCTGCTTTCCGGCGGTGATCCTATGGTTTTGTCGAATAAAAACCTGTTTGATTACATGAATGGCCTAGCCAGCGCTGGCGTTAGAATGATACGGATCGGAACCAAGGAACTGGCGTTTTTTCCGCAGCGATTTGATGATAATTTTTTTGCGATGATTGATTTGTTTCATGAGCTACATCCGCGTGTGGGTTTGGCTTTTATGGTGCATTTTACACATCCGGATGAAATTTTGCAGACTGATGAAAATGGCGAACATATTGTCGGTGCGGACGGCGGTTTTAACCGTATTGAGATCACGCAAAACGCAATTATCAGACTGCGTAGTCGTTATTATGTGACTTTAGAGAATCAAACGCCGATTATTGACAGCGTGAATGATAATCCGCATACGCTGCATTTATTGCAAAAAGAGCTGAAGCGACTGGGAATTAACAATCATTACTATTTTCAATGTCGTGAAATTGAGGGACACAGAGCTTTTGCCGTGCCGGTTGAAGAGGCATGGAGGATTCATACGCAGTCGCAAATTGGCCTGTCTGGTATTGAAAAATCACGTTTTTCTATGTCTACAGAGTCGGGCAAAATGGAAGTCGTCTCGGTGATAGATGCCCCGAATTTTGCAAATTTTGCTATTGATTTGCCGCCAATATGGCAAAAAGCTGTGGATGAATTGCTCGGTGACGGGCTGGTTATATTCAAAATGCACAGAACTCCTTATGTCGGAATGCAAAGCGATTTAGTGATTGCGCGCCGCAACCCTGAGGCGCTGTGGATAACCGGCTATGAGGATCGCATAATCTATGACGGGCGCAAAGAGGGCGATGAGAAATATGCGCCTTTGGCCAAGTTTTTAAAGCCGTTTATTGAAGGAAATGAACAGCTTATTCCGGAAATGCTTGAGAAAATCGTGGCTGTCGGCTAATCTACTATAAACCCATGATTTTTAAATATTTGTTTGGCGATATTGCTTTGTAAAAATTCCAAAAACCCACGGGCATAAGACATGTTTTCGCCTGCTACTACTGCCGCCTGGTATATTATAGGTGTGTGCAGTTCGGTGTCTATACGTGATATTATTCTTACGTTTTCGTTTTTATAAGCGTCGGAGTAATAGGTAAATCCCGCAGTTTCTCCGTGTGAAATAAGGTATAAGGTATTTTTTGCGCCAACCGATTTTAGGGTTTTATTCTTCAAACTTTCCCATAGTTTTCCGTTGTTTTTTTTATCGAGATTCTCAATTGTTTGTTTGGTATAAAGCCCAAGGGCGGTATCATCGGGATCGCTAAGTACCATAACTGTCCGGTCTTTTAGGAAGTTTAGGGCTGTGGCCAGATCATCCGTTGGAACTTCCAGCTTATTTATATGTCCCTTGGTAGAGGCCACTAAAACCAGCTTGTTTTGTATCAGATTCGTTAATGAATACACATCAATAAGCCCTTTTTGCTTGAGATCAGTCATCCAATATGGGTTCGATGACACAAAAATATCGGCGGACTCCCCTTCTTCTATTTTTCTGGCCTGTTCAAAAGTTGCGTCATATGATGCCGTGACTGTTATTTTTTCGTTACGTGAATACATACGCACTATTTCGGTCATTGGCTCGGTAAGGCTGGAGGCCGCAAGGACAGTTATTTGAGGCAGGCCACGGATATCCGCTTGTGCATGAGGCGCACAAACTGCCATGATTATCATTAATATTGCTAATCTCATGTTTTATATAACTCCCCGGGAGGAGTTGTAACCTCCTGATTAATCTCAATTTTACCGTTTTTTATAGTTTTAAAGAAGCAGTTTTTGCGCCCAGTATGGCAAGCCACGCCTTTTTGTGTCACTTTTGCCAAGATGGTGTCGCCATCGCAATCAATAATTAACTCCTTAAGCTCTTGAGTTTGACCAGATTTTTCGCCTTTTGCCCAAAGTTTTTGCCTCGATCTGGAATAATAGCACATCATGCCGCTTTCGAGGGTTTTTACAAGCGCTTCTTCGTTCATCCAGGCCATCATAAGCACTTCGTTGCTGGCGCTGTTTTGTGCTATAACCGGGACAAGTCCGTCGGCGTTAAATTTTATTTCACTGATAATTTTATCAAATTTACTCATCTGCAAGGCATTTTGTTAGGTTTTTTGTCATGTTGTGTAATATTTTTAAATATGCTTCTTTGCCGGCTTCTACATCGTATCCGATCGGGTCGAGTAATCCTATATTAATTTTGTTGGTTTTGGCAATAGATTCGACGATAGATTTAGAAAATTGTGGTTCGGCAAAGATACATTTGACATTATTATCGGCGATTATCTGGTTTATTTCACGGATTTTTTTAGCGCTAGGCTGGATTTCTTCGGATTTTGTTATGGCGGCAAGGGAGTTTAGGGAGAAATAATCTTCAAAATATTTGTAAGCATCATGATGCACTATAAATGGTTTTTGCTTAAAACGGCTTATTTGTCCGCTGAGGTATAAGGTTTTCTTTCTGAGAGTTTTTCGAAAATTACTGGCATTTGCTGCATATTTTTCCTTATTTTCCGGATCAAGTTCGGATAATATATACTCAGCATAAGCGGCAATATTTTGGGCATTTTGCGGATTTAACCAGATATGTGGGTCGTAATCACCATATTCGTTATGAGATTCCGGATCCGGACTGGCCTGATTCGTAGCATTATTTTGTATTAAATGTAGACCATCAATTGTGGATAACTCAATAATTTTTTTGGTTTTATCAAGGTCATCTAATTTTTTTTGTAAGAAATTTTCAATATTTTTGCTAACATAAAAAATTATATCAGCATCCTCCAGCTTTTTCATATCTGAGGGTTTTAGGCTGTAATCATGGGGTGATTGGTTGTTTTCAATAAGTAGTTGCGGTTTGGAAACCCCGTCAGTAACGGCGCTTATTATGGAGTGAATCGGTTTTATTGTTGCTACGATTTTTGGCGGATTAGCGGCGTTGCCCCCATAAGGTGTAAATAAAAGTATTACGGTTAAAAGCTTTAAAAGAATGAATTTTTGCATTATATACTCAATTATAATTTTAAACTGGAATTTTAATGTCTGAGAATAATAAAGGAAATTTGATCTCCTGCAATAAAATATCACTGTCCTATGAAAATAAAACGGTGTTGAGTGGCATTAGTTTCGATATTAAACGCAATGAAATCGTAACTATCATTGGGCCTAATGGCTCTGGTAAGACTAGTTTATTGAGGGTTATTTGCGGCCTGGAGAATGCGTGCGCTGGTGTGGTGACTAAGGCGGACGGGCTGGCTGTGGGATATATGCCACAAAAATTCCATATAGATAGGGTTCTGCCACTCACGGTTAGGCGGTTTTTGCGAATATCGGGCAAGGGCAGGGGGCTTAGAAATATTGATGAGATCGAAGAAATCGCCGATAAAATGGGTATTTTACATCTAAAAGATCAGCAGGTGCATGATATTTCCGGTGGCGAAATGCAACGAGTGATGCTAACGCGAGCACTGCTGCGTAACCCGGATTTGCTGGTTTTGGATGAACCAACACAAGGGCTAGATATCCAGGGGCAGGCGGAATTTTATAATATTTTGACAAAAATTAGAGACGAAAAAGGCTGCGGAATTATTATGGTTTCGCATGATTTACATATGGTGATGGCGGCAACTGACCGGGTTTTATGTCTAAACGGGCATATTTGTTGTGCCGGCAAGCCAGAAGATGTTAGCAAACACCCGGAATATATATCGTTATTTGGCAAGCAAAGCGCAAAAGAAATCGCGATTTATATGCATAAACACGATCATACACACGATATTGACGGTTGTGTGCATGAAGACGGAGGTGGTTGATGGACGATTTTATGATAAGATCTTTGGCGGCGGGAGTTGGAGTTGCATTGGCTGCCGGGCCTTTGGGCAGTTTTGTCGTGTGGAGAAGGATGGCATTTTTTGGTGATGCTTTGTCGCATTCGGCCTTGCTTGGCGTAGTTTTCGGAATGATTTTAGGCATAAATCACACTATCGGCATCGTAATTTTAGCCGTGTTATTTTCGTTTTTTATAGCACAAATGCAGCGGCAAAAATACTATTCAACAGATACGATTTTGGGGATAATGGCACATGGCTCGTTGGCTTTCGGGCTGGTCGCCATCTCATTACAAGATGGCGCAACGGTGAATCTGATGGGATTCTTATTTGGTGATATTTTGGCGACATCTATGCTGGATATTATCTGGATATACGCCGGTTTAGCGGTAACTTTAGGTGTTATGTTTTATATTTGGCGACCACTTTTGCTTAGTACAATTAATGCTGACTTAGCCAAAGTTGAGGGGGGTAATGTTGATCGCGTGCGCTTTGGGTTTATGTTGATGATATCGCTTTTGGTGGCGTTATCGATAAAAATCGTGGGGATTTTGCTGGTGACATCGCTGCTTGTTATCCCTGCTGCTGCTGCCCGTAATTTTTCAAATACCCCTGAGAAAATGGCGATTATGGCTAGTTTGATCGGCGCATTATCTGTTGTTTTAGGGCTGTTTGCGTCTTTGCAGTATGATATTCCATCCGGCCCTGCTATTGTCGTTGCTGCGGTTATCTTATTTATATTGTCGGCTTTGAGGCGTCGATGCTAAAGGCAGCAGCCAAGGTAAAATATAAAATAATTATTGACTTGTTTTTGTTCTATGTATATTACATCGTGGCATAGTTTATATAATAAATGGAGAAAATAATTATGAGAATATCACACGTCGCAAAATTTTTAGGACTAATACCATCAGGAAAAGCTGTTGGATTGACAGCATTAGCAACTTTGTCGGCAGGAGCAACAGGAGTTACGGCGTATTCTGCCCTTACAACAAAATACGTTTCAAAACCAGGACAAGCTGATATACCTGTTGGTTCACCGCCACCGCCACCATTTGCTTTCGTGCCTTTTGGAGCTATGGTTGGAACCGCAGTTGCGAGTGCCTATTTATTACGTAAAGGCGGAGTGGGTGCTACAACAAAAACAATTGAGTCCCTCCTTACCAAAGGAACATTAAGAGGGGCTGCTTTAGGAACAACTGCTCTTGCTGCTCACGCAGCTTATTCACATAGGGACCGCATTGCAAAAGTCCT
>JAJRPW010000142.1 GCA_024280585.1 Alphaproteobacteria bacterium | reverse complement strand
TGCGTCAATCATCGTCTTATGTATGTTTAATACACTTCGCCTCGATTACCTGCTTTAATAATAAAGCAGGTACACTATACATTATCAACAGTTACTAGCATGATAATAACCTTTTGTAAATATTATGATTTATTAATCGCACGGAGATTAATTGAAATGACTATAGATGCGGTTGCCTCGGCCTTAGAACTTTGTTCGCAATCTTTTTGTGACGGCCTGCAAGCACTGTATTTCCTGTGCTTGGCTTCAAGTATTTCGTGTACGCTGCGCTGCTCGAAAACACAGTGTTTTTGCCGCCTCACAGAAAGGTTGCGAACAGACAAGGTTCTTAACTGTATAAAAAAGCCCCCATGTTTCCATGAGGGCTCTTTTTTTGTCTAAACCTTCAAACTAGAAAGCAAAACGAGCTTTTAAAGCACCAGTGTGCGCAGCATAATTCGCTTTTGACTCATAGTCATAATCGAAAGATACAGTCACATTATCCTGAGCTAATACATCAAGGCCAACACCTAACTTCAGTGTGCTTTGCGCTATATCAGCACCTTTGGTTGTAAATGCATTAGTAGTAACAGAAGAAAAGCGAGAAGACATTTCCTGCTCATCACCAATGAAGTCATACTCCCAAGCTGCTCTAAGTTCAGGAATATAAGTTACTTGTCCATCAACGATTGGATAAGATAAAGATACACCTAAGCTAGACTCGAATAACGCTTGATCATCTGAATCCACAACCAAGTTAGCTGTACTACCAGTTTCAGTATAATTATCCTGAGTTAGCAATGAATACCGTAATGATGCTTTAGGAGTAACTTTTAAGCCACCTTCAACATCCATTCTATATCCACCACCAACTTTGATAGTATATTGCTGACCGTCAAAGTCACCTTTGGCCTGATTGCTGATAGCACCAACTACAACATTACGCTTAGCATCATAGCTGTGATTAGCAAAAGCTAACAACGCATCAGAATACCACTTACCGTTATAGTCATAACTACCATATGCTGCAACTTGGATACTATCTATTTCAGCAGTACCATTTGCGGAATCAGCATCAGTCTTGGCATAAGACAAGCTACCACCAACTCTGGCCTGATCACTGATTAAAGTATCAGCACCAATAGTACCACCAACTACATCAGCCTGGTAACCACGGACACCTTTACGATAATCCTGATCGGCTGAAGTACCGAATACTTGACCCCAAAGGCCACTATTAGCAGACATACCACCAGCTGCAACACCACTAGTTACACCTAGTGCCGTTTCGATACGATTTGAAACCGTACCAAGAGCAGCGTCAGATGCAGCTGAAGAAGCTTGTGAAGTCATGCCAGATGCATCAGGATCCAATGTAGCAAGAGCAGCTTCTACCGCAACAGCAGATGACAGGTTTTGCAATGCACCCTGGATAGCATCCAGGTCAGGATTGCCTGTAGCAGCAATACCTTCCAAAGCTGTACCTACCGCTGACTCGTTAACAAGGGTTGATGATGATTGCAATGTGTTAGTACGAACCGCAGTCAACGTAAGAGTGCCGGCAGTAACATTAGCTGCACCATCTCCTGTGAAACTTACAGTATATGAATCATCAGTAATTGTTACCTCATCATTATTTAATGTTCCAGCCGTAACAACAGCGTATGTTGTTCCAGCAGCGATATACTCGCTACCAGTAACAGCAACAGTTAGATTACCAGACGAAAGGTCAGCTACACCAACAGCCGTCAAGCTACCTGAATCATTGGTGTCACCACCAGTTACAGTAACAGCAAATGTACCATTTCCAGAAAGTGTGAATAAACCAGTATCAGCATCACCAGTAGCTATACTTACCGCATTACCATTTACATCAACGGTAGAAGATCCCGCAGATATAAGGTCACCAGTATGAGTTTTAGCAGTGCCAGTAAATTCTAATCTTGTACTACCTAATACGTTAATAGTATCAGCATTAAGATCTTCACTAACCGTTGCAGTGCCAGCACTAAAGTTGATAACATTCAACTGTAATGCAGCCGTACCAACATCATCAGCTACAGTAGTTGAACCAGAGAAAGTCAAAGTACCTTCATCATCAGTTCCTGTTGTAACCATAGCGGTTCCACTTGCAGCGGAAGAAGTGATAGACTTACCAGCAGCAACAGTAAATACGTTGTCACCAGCGAAATTAACGCTTGTAGCATAGACATCGCTATCAGCCGTTACTGCGCCATTACCAACAGTTACTAACAACAATTCAGCGCTTGATGTACCAATCTGGCCAGTCATAGTACCCGCACCAGCAAAGGTTAGTGTACCATCACCAGTTGCGAACGTAGTTACAGCGGCAGATAAAGTTTTACCAGCACCGATGCTAATAACAGCGACATCACTTGCAGAATCACCAATAACAACAGATTGCGCATAAAGGTTACCAGTAATTGTTACAGTATCAGCAGCACCAGTAATTTTCACAGCTTTAAGCGGAAGTGCACTCGTTCCTATATCGTCATCACCAGAACCAAACGTTGTAGTACCTAAGAAATTAACAGTACCAGTATTTTTTGTCTCTGTTGTGATATGGCCGGTGGTAATCGTACCAGTATTGACCGCATCATTGTCCGCTACAGTTAAAGTGCCATCCGCATCAAAATAAATTGAAGCGGCATGTATGCCACCTGAAGTTGCTACGGTTTTATCCGCACCATTTAAGGTGAATTTTTTAAGGGCATTACCACCAGCAGCAGCACCTAATATACCGGTAAGGGTAGATGCTCCAGCAGTTGTAATAGTACCATTATCGTCAGCTGCAGCAGCAAGAATAACGCCTGTAACATCACTTCCATCAGCCAGTGTTAAGAAGCCATCGGCATCAAAGTCTATGGCACCGGTTATGTCAGCTTGAAGAGCAAGCGTACCAGAACCTGTGATATTTGTTTTAACTGCGTAAGTATCGCCGCTAATTGTTACCGTTTTGCTATTTGCACCAACATTTAATATATTGAAATCGATGGAAGTGCTGCTACCAATCGTACCAGTTACCGTAGAGGTACCAGCAAATGTGATAACGCCTAGATTATCACCACCAGAAACAAAAGCACCAGTTACATCAGAACCATCTGTGAACGTAGCAGTACCTGCGGCATGAGTACCAAATTGTAGCGTAGTAGCGAACACATCACCTACAAAAGCAACAGTTTTTGAAGCGTTGCTAGTAGTAAGGTTAATTTTCAAGAGAGAAGCGCCTGAAGCACCAATTGCACCATTAATTGTTCCTGCATCAGTAATTGACAACGTACCTTGAGAATCAGTTCCAGTATCGTTAGTAATAGCTGCAGTGATAGATTCACCATCAGTAGCTATAACTACAGTACCATTACCATCATAGCTTAGTGACGTTCCAAAAAGACTGGTATTTAAAGTAATAGTACCAGTTCCAGTTACGTTAGTGGTAACCGCATATACATCAGCTGTAAAAGTGGTAGCTGCACTCGCTACACCAGCATTAACCGTTTTAATATAATTAGTAGTAGTACCAATCTGACCTTTTACAGCCTGTGTGCCACCTGAAAGAGTAAATGTACCTTGTCCAACAGTGGTGCTTGCCAAACTAGAAGTAATTACACCACTTGCGATTGCGCCATCTGTGAATGTTTTTCCACTGGCAAGTGCAATGGTACCATCAGCAGCAAAATTAATTGCTTCTACAAATATATCTCCAGCTACAGAAGTGACGGCTGTAGTATTTACAGTTATAAGAGTAAGCTGCTCCCCAGCACCAGTTTGACCAATGGCACCAGTAATAGCAAGAGCCCCTGTGTTATTAAGAAGAAGTGTACCTCGGTCAGTCGCACCACTGTCAAGACTAAGCCCGCCAGTGTTACCAATTGAAGTTTGAGCTGCAGTTACTGTTAAAGTATGAACGCCATCCCATAAAACACCTTCTGCAATACCGTCAGCAGTCATATCTACACTACCACCTGTTGTTTGCACAGCGGCAAAAGCACCACTAGCATCAAACGCCCCTATTGCAAAGACCGAAGCCGTCGTCAACAGGGATTTTTTAAAAGATTTTTTTATCATTTTAATACCTTTATTAAAGTTTAATTAACAATTTTTATAAAAATCATTAGTATTTCATATCTATTGCAGGAGGAGCTACCTCCTACCTTTAAAAATACAAAATATAACTGGTCACAAAAACTGCGACCTATTGATAGCTGTATATGTTTATTCTGATTTTTAAAACCACAAATTGCATATGTGGTAAAAAAGCTTAACCAACTGTGGCATTATTACAATGCAACCCAGGATACTTCTTGAAAAACTGACGGCTTAATGGATAAGCTTTATATAGCCAGGATGGCCATTTTTAACTCACCTTACCGGACGCAATAAACCCGCAAAGCCTCAACATAAGCCTCATGTTCCTTTTCCAGGATTTTTGCTGCCAGGGAATCTGCCGTGTCATCTTTTTTAACTTCTACCGATTTTTGTACGATAATCGGACCTTCATCCATTTCTTTACGCACAAAATGTACTGTGCATCCGGCAGTTTTCACCCCCGCATCAAACGCTTGTTTTTGCGCATTAAGCCCTTTAAAATCAGGTAATAAAGACGGATGAATATTAATTAATTTATCGAACCATTTCTCAACGAACCACTCGGACAATAAACGCATAAATCCGGCCATGCAAATAAATTCTGCACCGGCACTCTTTATAACCTCATCCATTTTTTGGTCAAATTTTTCGCGCGAAGAAAAATCCTTGTGATTAATCACGGACGTATTAATCCCAGCTTTTTTTGCCCGCTGCAAACCATAAGCATCAGCTTTATTCGACAGCACTAAAATAATTTCCGCCGGAAAATCATCACCCGCACAAGCATCAATCAAGGCTTGTAAATTTGTACCGCCACCGGAAATTAAAACTGCGACCTTTAGCTTAGTCATATAATTTTTCTATATATGAAAATTTAACCGCATCGCCTTTGA
Organism: Alphaproteobacteria bacterium; assembly: GCA_024280585.1. GTDB lineage: Bacteria > Pseudomonadota > Alphaproteobacteria > Rickettsiales > UBA6187 > JAJRPW01. Next base: position 10,864 of record JAJRPW010000142.1, on the reverse strand, counting down.
TAACAGAGCCAATCACGCCGGCTCTTTCGCCAGATTGCTGCAAAATTTCTATCACGGAATCCGCATCACCGTTATCCGCCAGTAAAATCATACCGATCCCGCAATTAAACGTCTTAAGCATTTCCGCATCCTCGACACCGCCTTCATTTGCCAACCATTTGAAAATCGGCAGTTTTTCCCATGACCCACAATTAATATCAGCCGTCAAACCCTGTGGCATCACCCTTGGAATATTTTCCGTAAAGCCACCGCCTGTTATGTGCGCCAGTGCTTTTACCTTATCACTTTTCACCGCCTCCAGGCATGATTTAACATAAATCCTTGTTGGCTCCAAAAGAGCCTGTCCCAAAGTTTTTTTATCATCGAATGGAGCCGCCGCATCATAAGATAAATTCTGGCCTTCAATAATATGCCTTACCAACGAAAACCCATTTGAATGCAGCCCGGAAGATGCAATGCCGATAATCACATCACCTTCTTGTATATTACTCTTCGGTAAAATTTGTGCCCGTTCAACCGCGCCAACTGCAAACCCTGCCAGATCATAATGACCCTTGGCATACATTCCAGGCATCTCGGCAGTTTCTCCGCCAATCAAAGCTGCACCGGCTTGTTTGCAACCATCAGCAATGCCTTTTATGACGTCATAAGCCACATCATTTTCCAAACCGCCTGTGGCAAAATAATCCAGGAAAAACAATGGCTCTGCGCCTTGCACTACCAGATCATTTACGCACATTGCGACCAGATCAATCCCAATAGTGTCATGTTTATCAACTGCAAAGGCGATCTTTAATTTGGTGCCGACACCGTCATTGGCCGACACTAAAACCGGGTCATTATACTTACAAGCGGCCAGATCAAACAGCCCGCCAAAGCCTCCTAATTCGGAATCAGCACCGACTCTTGCTGTTGATTTTGCTAATGGTTTTATCCGCTCAACCAGCTCATTACCCGCGTCAATATCAACGCCTGCGTCTTTATATGAATTTTTTTTCATTAGCATCCGTATGTATAAAATTAGAATTTATAGTGTTTTTGCTTTATTATTAAAGCAGGCATTCGAGGTGAAGTGTATTAAACATACATAAACCGAAGAATGAAGCACTTTAATAATAAATGAGAAATACTATACTATGGCTAAATTTTCGTGTAACCATATAATAGATTTATTCCTAATTTACAATGATATTCGCCATGAATCGTTTATACACCGTCATTTTTACCTTGATATTCGCTGTTTTTAGCATGGGTTCACACGCTGCTGATTTGTTTACGGTTAAAGGTATTGATGCCAGCGGAACCAGCGACAACGCCAAAGAATCCAAAAAAATAGCTTTAAAAAATGGGGAAAGAGAGGCGTTATATAAATTATTTGATAGAATAACTCCGCAATATGTACAAAACTCCTTGCCAAAGCTTGATGATGAGCAAATTTCTGAGTTAGTACGTGGGTTTGACGTGAAAGATGAAAAAATCACCCGCAATTTTTATAAAGCCAATTTGAGCATTTCATTTAACCCTCTATTTATTGGCAGATTGCTTGAAGAGTCTGGTATTTCTTATATAAAAAAGAAGAGCAAGCCGGTGATAATTTTACCGGTATTATACCAAGATGGCACTGCTACAATATGGCAGCCCAGTAATCTTTGGAAAAATGCCTGGCAGGAAGCTATTGAAAACAGCCATCTTGTCAATTTTATTATTCCCAAAGGCGATGCTGATGATCGCTGGAACCTGGATTTAAAGGCTATAGCAAAAGGCGATGTCGACTATGAAAAACTACAAAATATAATTACAAAATATAATGCTGATAAAGTCCTGCTGGCCAGCTTGAAATATGATGAGGAAGGCCGGACCCTGGCGGAAGTAAGTATGTCTTATATTGATGAGGAGCGACCAGAAAAATTATACCGAACATTTTATGCAAAAGATGATGAAACATTCGATATGATTTTGTCACGTGCTACTGACGGCATAGTAAGCAGTATTGAACGTATCTGGAAAAAGCAGCAAGAAAACACCCAATCCGCTAAAATAAAAATTAATGTGACAGTTCCGATCAGGAGCTTGTCTGAGTGGGTTGTGGTGAATAAAAAACTATCTTCCCTTGATTTCATCACAAAAATGGATGTGAGCCAAATAACAACCCGATACGCCATTATTGACTTATATTTCAATGATAGTTATGAGAGTTTCAACGACCGCTTAAATGATGAGGGGCTTACCATAAAAAATAATGGTAATGGATTGTTTTTGGTAGATAATGACGCTTCTTAGAATAGGATAAAAATAATGCAACTAAAAGACAAATTAATTTTCTGGACCGTGGGATTAACAATATTTATCCTGTTTACGAATATGGTTAGTGACATATTGCTACCGTTTGTCGTTGCCTTCATAGCGGCCTATTTTCTTGATCCGGCGGCAGATAAGCTAGAAAATCTCGGTGCCTCACGCACAACTGCAACTATAACCATAACGGCTGGATTTTTTATTATCCTGACTTTTATAACGATTCTTCTCGTGCCGATTATGTACGACCAATTTATTACAATGATTAATAAAATCCCTGCGTATGTGGCAATATTTAACGAACAAATAATCCCGTCTTTCGCCCATATCATAGAACGAATTGACCCGGATGCGATAGATAAGGCCAAGGAAGCTGTGACTGGAGTTTCGGGATATGTCCTAACTTTTCTGGCAAAAATGGTCGGTAATATTTGGGATTCAGGACTGGCTATCGTCAATTTATTATCACTAATATTTATAACTCCGGTTGTAACTTTTTACATACTTCGTGACTGGGATAATATCATTGCCAAAATAAATGGCTGGCTGCCGCCAAAAGACGCACCGACAATCCGTGAACAAGCCAGATTGGTTGATCAAACTTTGTCCGGTTATATACGCGGGCAGACTAATGTATGCCTGATTTCCGGGACATTATATTCAACCGGCCTAATGTTTATCGGCCTCGATTTTGGCCTGTTTATCGGCATGGCAACCGGTATTTTGTCCTTCATACCATATGTTGGTATGATGTTCGGGGTGATTGTTGGCCTGGCGATTGCTTTTTTCCAATTTGGCGATATCACCCATCTGGCTTTGGTAGCAGGGGTTTTCACAATTGTGCAATTGCTGGAAGGCTCATTCATATCACCTAAATTAGTTGGTGATAAAGTGGGGCTGCATCCGGTATGGATCATTTTTGGAATGCTTTCAGGCGCGGCTATGTTTGGCTTCACCGGCATTTTAATCGCCATACCAGTCACTGCTATTATTGGGGTTTTTGTACGTTTTGCCCTTGCAAAATATCTGGAAAGCCCTTTTTATGCAGAGAAAAAAACCCCTGTAAAAAAGAAAGCCAAGGCATAAAATATGTCACAAAAATCTTTTAGATTTGATTTTGATGAGGAAGCACAGGATGAGGATTTTATTTTATCATCCTCGAATGAATATGCTTATAAATTCATAAATAACTGGCCAGACTGGCCTTCGAATATCGCCTTAATATACGGCGAAAAATCCAGTGGCAAGACTTATCTGGCAAATATCTGGCAACGAATTTCCGGTGCAAAATTCATCGATTCGCAGGATATATACCTAAATAACAAGCTGGACATAAATGATAAATGCTATATTTTAGAGGATATAGAAAATGTGCATGATGAAGCGGCGTTCTTTCATTTTTTTAATAAAATAAAAGAGTCAGGCTGCTACTTGTTAATGACCTCACCTAAGCACCCGAATAAAATGGGAATACGCCTTGCGGATTTAAGGTCGCGGCTGAGTGCATGTGCAAATTTAAAGATAACGAATCCTGATAACGAGCTATTAAAACAGATCTTTTTTAAAAAATTTGTTGATAGGCAGCTAAAAGTTGAGATGAATGTGATCGAATACTTGATAACGAGGATAGAACGTTCGTTTGGTGCAGTTCAGGATATGGTTGATATTCTGGATAAAGAGGCTTTAAAACAACGTAAAAATATTACTATACCATTTGCGAAAAAGATCCTTGAGTTGTCCGGGTAAACTACAAATATAAGATTTAAATATATGGAAACAATAGTATCGATCATTGCTGGAATTTTAACCACTAGCTGTTTTATACCGCAAGCGATAAAAGTAATTAAAACTAGGCAAACTCATGATATATCGCTTATCATGTACATATTATTTGTCTTAGGAGTGGCGCATTGGCTTGTTTTCGGTATATTAATCAACAGCGTACCAATTATAATTGCTAATATAGTGACATTAATTTTAGCAAGTATAATATTATATATCAAAGTAAAGGAGGGGTAAAAATGCCTTATGTGAACATAAAATTAGCTGGAAATTCAGCTACAGCCGAGCAGAAAGAAGAGCTTATAAAGGGCGTAACCGACCTGATCTCAAATGTCCTGGGTAAAAGATCCAGCGCTACTTATGTGGTTATAGACGAAATCCCTACTGATAATTGGGGTGTTGGCGGAGAGAGCATAACAGCAATAAGGCAGCGAAATGAATAAGGCATTATTACCCGCAGGATTACACGACTTATTATATCCCGAAGCGCAGGATCAGGCACGTATTATAATGCAGCTAACTGAATATTTTGAAAGCTGTGGTTATAACCGGGTTGAGCCACCAATTATTGCTTTTGAAGCAAATTTATTCTCCGGCCCTGGAAAAAATAGCACATCGCAGACCTTCCGTATGATGGATCCGCTCTCCCATAAAATGATGGGCATAAGAAGTGATATGACAGTACAGATCGCGACTATAGCATCTTACCGCCTGAATAATGAGCCCAAGCCTTTGCGCATTTCTTATGCCGGCGAGGTATTTCGCGTCAAGGGCGAGGGGCTGCACGCAGAACGTCAATTCACCCAAAGCGGCATCGAATTAATCGGTGATGATAGCGCAAAATCTGATGCAGAAGTAATAGATATCGCCATAAATTCGCTGACTAAAATCGGTGTGAAAGATATATGTATTGATTTTACTATACCGAGCCTGACCGGCATGATTTTAGATAATCTAGGGCTGACAAAAGACAAGAAAAACAGCCTGTTAAAGGCGTTAAATAAAAAAGATGTTAAGCTTATTTCAGAATTAGTGGGCAAAAAATCAAAAGAGCTAACAGCCCTTGCTGACCCGCAAGTGAATATTGCCAAGCTTGAAAAACTAAAATTACCGAAAAAAGCGGCTGCACTTATAAAAAGACTAAAAGAATTGGTCAATATTTTTGAACAAAAAAACGTCAGTATTTCTATTGACCTTATCGAATCAGCCAAATTTATCTATCATACAGGAATTGGTTTTTCTATATTTTCAGCTAATGCCCGTGAGGAATTAGGCCGCGGCGGGCGTTATATAATTGGCAATAACACTGACGCCGTTGGTTTTACTTTATACGTAAACGAGATTTACCGCATTTTAGAACACTCCAAGACCAAGGAAAAAATACTGGCCGCGCCAAATGCTTGCATGGACAAAATCGAAGAATTGCGCTCCGCAGGAAAAATCGTAATAAACAGTCTGGCTGCCAAATCGAAATTAAGCCAGGAAGCCAAATCACTATCTTGTGATTATATTTTAGATGGAACGAAGCTAATTTAGATGGGTTTTATTATCCATGTTACTATGTAAAACCCTGACTATCATTATCGTTTTTCTATTCTTTATTATGTAGAAAATAGTGTGGCTAATATGTTTACATTTGTAATATCCTTGGCGAATATAATCTATATTAATTCCCGTCTTCGGATTTTCAGCCAGGAATAAAAATTTTTCTTCCAAAGAAGCCAAATACGCATCAGCTTTTAGTTCTCCAAACTGTTTAAATGAATATTCATATATTTCAGTTAAGTCTGAGTCCGCTTTTTCTGATATGGTATAATCAGTCATTGCTTTAGCTTTGCTTTGGATGTAGCTATAATTCCAGAGATTTTTCGCTTACTTACTCCGCTTTTTTCTCCTTCTATTAATTCTAGATTTAGCTGTTCATAATGCCTTTGATCATGCCGTATAAGATCACGCATATAGTCGCTTGCATTTGCATATTGCCCCGTAGTTATTTGCGCATTTATCCAATCTCGCATCTGCTCGGTTAGAGATATATTTAATGATGTCATCGTTTTTTCCTCCAATTGATTTATTATGGCATACATTGGCAATCTTTGCCATAATTTTCTTACTCCAATCACATGACGAAAAATTTAGATGAGGTGACCCCGATTTACTAGACAGCCCCCTTGACACGAGCCAACTAATACCCCATATATTTCTTGACTGTTTTTATAAGGTATAGAAGCAATGAAACAAATATAACAATGAAGAACATTAAAGGAGTTAAAAATGAGTGTATTAGTTGGCAAAGATGCCCCGGATTTCACAGCACCAACGGTGTTACCAAACAATGAGATTGATGAGAAGTTTAATTTGAAGAGCTATTTGAAAGGTAAAACCGGTGTTTTATTTTTCTATCCTTTGGATTTCACATTTGTTTGTCCGTCTGAAATAATTGCATTTAACAACAAATTAAATGAGTTTAAAACTCGCAATACTGAAGTAATCGCGGTTAGTGTTGATTCTCACTTTACTCATCTTGCATGGAAAAATACTGAGGTTAATAAAGGCGGAATCGGCGATGTACAATTCCCAATGGTTGCTGATCTTACTAAGCAAATTGCTAAAGATTACGACGTTTTAATTGATGATGCCGGTGTTGCTCTGCGCGGAACTTTCCTAATCGACAAAGACTTTAAAGTGCGTCATCAATTGATTAATGACCTGCCTCTTGGCCGTAGCATCGACGAAGCACTTCGTATGGTTGACGCGCTTCATTTCCACGAGGAAAATGGTGAAGTATGTCCAGCTGGCTGGAACAGAGGCAAAGAAGGAATGGAAGCGTCAAGCGAAGGTGTTGCAAAATATCTAGGTGATAACGCCAAAGATTTGTAGAAACTTACTATTAGGACTTACGCAGAACATCGTCCTACATAAGTCCTATATAACCTAACATTCGTGGATATTGTGGCCAGGCCGCAGGCCAAGGAAACTAAAAATGACCAAAGAAAAAAAAACCAAACTTCTAATAATCGGATCAGGCCCTGCAGGTTACACAGCAGCAATATATGCAGCGCGTGCGAATTTACAACCGATAATAGTTCAGGGAATGCAGCCTGGCGGCCAATTAACAATCACAACTGAAGTCGAAAATTACCCAGGATTTGCCGATGCCATTCAAGGCCCGTGGCTTATGGAGCAGATGCAGGCGCAAGCTGCAAATGTTGGTGCGCAAATAGATTTTGATCATATCAAGCAAGTTGATTTTTTTTCCCGACCGTTCAAATGTGTAAGCGAAGCGGGTGTAACATATATCGCCGACACGGTGATAATATGTACAGGTGCGCAGGCAAAATGGCTTGGGCTGGACTCTGAAAGTAAATTCCAGGGTTATGGCGTTTCAGGCTGCGCGACATGTGATGGATTTTTTTTCAAAGGCAAAGAAGTTATAGTAATGGGTGGCGGTAACACTGCTGTTGAGGAAGCTCTATATTTAACTAATCACGCCAGCAAAGTTATCTTGGTTCATAGAAGGGACTCTTTGCGCGCTGAAAAAATCCTGCAGGACCGCCTATTCAAAAACGAAAAAATTGAAGTATTATGGGATCATACATTAGAAGAGGTTTTGGGCGATGAAAATCCACTAAACGTAACTGGTGCGCGTCTAAAAAACGTTAAAACTGGCGAGATAACAGACCGCGGAGTTCATGGTGTATTTATTGCGATTGGCCATAAACCCAATACAGCTTTATTCAAAGGCCAGCTGGATATGGATGATGAGGGGTATCTTCTGGTAAAAGCTGGTACAACCGCAACGAAAATTAAGGGTGTTTATGCCGCCGGCGACGTTCAGGATAAAATCTACAGACAGGCTGTTACCGCAGCGGGAACGGGATGCATGGCAGCATTAGAAGTTGAGAAATTGCTGGGTGAAGAAGAGTGATTTTCTGTCATATGTTACTTATTAGATTCTAACATTGACCAATGGTATTTTTTATGATACAAAACTTGATATTTGAGGATTAAAGTTATGAAAAATTTTAAAATTGCTTTTATCGTAATATCATTATTAATTTTATCGGGTTGTGCACTTCTTGAAACAGCTACTAATATAGCTACTAATCCTGTATTTGATAGTGCTTATGATCATATGAATTGCAAAGCAAAAAAAGATAGCGGGAAAATCTCTTCTAAGAGAAAATGCATGAGAAAGCGTAGATTCGATAATAAGAAAAAAAAATTGGAAGGTGAGAATCGAGACGCAGAACGAGAGTGTCGTTCTTATTCTAAATGGGATTATACTGTTGTAACGGATAGTGATGGCAAAAAATTCTGCGTAAAACTATAGCGACAATGCATGGTATTTATCCTTTGGTCACTCCTTCCCCCTTTAGGGGGAGGAAGCAGAATTCGCTGTGCTCATACATCTTTATAAGAAGATTTTTTATCCCGAATTAGCGCTTATAAAATTATAACGATGACTTCCTGCGGTAGGAGTAAGTTCAGGAAACACTACAACCCACGCCCGCCGGATTTAGACTGAGCTTGCTTCATATCATTACCGCTCAAGACCCGATCGGCTCTGCGCTGGGTAAAAAAACCCTGCCCGACAAAAGACCCTACCAGCGACACGAATCCTTTAAACATACTTTTAATACCTGTAACAACTTTAATGCCGTCATATTTTTTTCTGTCTTCTTTTGCTTGTTTACATGCATCCAATGCCAGATAAATTTTGCGTAAATTCTTTTCTATACGCTTTCTCGTTAAGAACCCTGGTGCTTTTCCGGTTTCAATAAAATTTCTGTATTCTTCTGATAGCATATCAGTCGCCGATTCCAACTGTTCTACAATCGGCTCAACAAATTCAAGCTGAGCGATCGGATCTTCAACATTCGGATCTTCAACAGTTTCAACCAGTTGTTCCGCCAAATCATAAAATTTTACGATCTGCTTATAGGTCTTTTCGCTTTCTGATAGGTCGGGCTTATTCATTTAACAACTTTAAATATTAAAAATAACTGCATTGTAACATATATACTATGCACATGATAGAAAAATGTCAATAAAATGTGTACTAGTACTATAGTATTTCACCTTCAATAATCATAGAAAATCGAGAAGAAGTATATTATTCGTATATGAATCGAAGATTGGCGCATGATTATTGAAAAGAAAAAACACTATACTATTGCCTATATCCTATTTAAATATATATTGTTTTGCATGCCTGATTTGTTCAATGATAAAACTGCAAAAAAAGTACCGCTTGAATATACCGCACAAGATATTGAGGTATTGGAGGGGTTGGAACCTGTGCGCCATCGCCCGGGTATGTATATTGGCGGGACTGATGAAAACTCCTTGCACCATTTAGTTTCAGAAGTTTTTGATAATTCTATGGATGAGGCTGTTGCCGGTTTTGCTAAGTATATTGAGCTGGAAATGCTGGCCGATGGATCCATTCGAATCAGCGATAATGGTCGTGGAATTCCGATTGATCCACATCCGAAATTCCCTGATAAATCAGCTTTAGAAGTCATTTTAACCACTCTCCATTCAGGTGGAAAATTCAGCAATAAAGTTTATTATACTTCAGGCGGTTTGCATGGTGTTGGCATTTCGGTTGTGAATGCGCTGTCAGACAAACTAACTGTGCAAGTAACACGTGACGGCAAAATATGGCAACAAACCTACTCAAAAGGTGCTGCCACCAGTAAGTTGAAGCAAATCGGAACAGCCGGCAAAAAAGAGCATGGCACAAATATCACATTCCATCATGACACAGGAATATTTGATGACAAGACCAAATTCCGTCCTGCCCGCCTATATAAACAGGCTAAATCAAAAGCTTACCTATTCAAAGGTGTGGAAATCAGATGGAAGTGCGATCCGTCACTAATTACCGGCAAAAAAGAAGTTCCAACCGAAGATGTGATTCACTTCCCAAATGGTCTTGCTGATTATCTTGCCAGCGCCATCAAAGAAGAAGATACTGTATCAAAAATCCCATTTGCAGGTGAAATGGAATTTCCTGAAAATGCCGGGCATGTTGAATGGGCGGTGCATTGGACATATTTGCGTGACGTAACAACTCAGTCATTTTGCAATACGGTTCCAACCCCGCAAGGCGGAACTCATGAAACTGGTATAAAAAATGCTTTGTTTAAAGGACTTAAAGAATTTGGAGATTTAGTCGGTAATAAAAAAACCAGCCAGATAACGGCCGATGATGTCTATAATAATATTAAGGGTATAATATCCTTATTCATTCCTAACCCACAGTTTCAGGGGCAAACAAAGGATAAATTATCGAATCGTGAGGTGATCCGTCTGGTTGAAAATGCGATAAAGGATCATTTTGACCACTGGTTAACTGATAATAAAAACGCAGCGATGGATTTATTAGCCTTCACAATAGATAGGGCTGAGGAGAGGCTAAGCCGTCGGCAGCAAAGAGAAATCACTCGCAAAACGGCAACGCACAAATTAAGGCTTCCAGGCAAGCTCACCGACTGTTCCTTGCAAAGCCCGGAAGGCACTGAGATATTCCTGGTGGAGGGCGACTCAGCCGGTGGTTCCGCAAAAATGGCACGTGATCGCAAGACCCAGGCAATCCTGCCTCTGCGCGGTAAAATCCTTAATGTAGCCAGCGCAACCAAGGAAAAAATCATGAATAACCAAGAGATTTCCGATATGAATCTGGCGTTTGGTTGTGGTGTTGGTGATGATTACAAGCAGGAAGAACTGCGTTACGAAAAAGTGATAATAATGACGGATGCCGACGTTGACGGCGGGCATA
>JAJRPW010000141.1 GCA_024280585.1 Alphaproteobacteria bacterium | reverse complement strand
TTACCAGAGCGGCTTTCATGCTGGTATCCATTGACCATCCGACGATTTTGCGCGAGTATAAATCCATCACAGTTGCCAAATAAAGCCAGCCATTTCGAGTCGGAATATAAGCAATATCGCCAGCCCAAGCGCGGTTAGGCTCGGCAGGATTAAACTGTCGTTGTAGCAAATTAGGTGCCACAAAATGGTTGTGTTTTGAGTCAGTTGTGACCTTGAATTTACGCTTGGTTTTGCGCTTCAATCCAGCTTCATTTAGTAGACGAGCCACGCGTTTTCGGCTGATTAATGTGCCACGTTGCGCCAGCCTGCTTTTGATAACCCTTGTGCCACAAAGCTGTCGCTCTTCGAAGAAAACCGACTTAACTTTTTCGGTTAAAAACACCCCCTACGTACACACCAGGCCTGATTTCGTTTTTTATATTCTTTCGTGCAGCTGTTTCCATGGGTTCAAAATACTCTGTTAGGAATATTTTTTCCGATTCTAATAATGGTTGTAGAAACAGTTCTTTGCGTCCTTTGTTATACTCAATCTTAGAGTATGAAACTGATGTATACTCATTCATAACAGATTTTGTATATAATTCATAATCATCTGCGGATGATGCTAGTATTGACATATCTATGTCTAAAAATAAATCTATATCGCTATTTCCTGTACTTTTATGATGTTTGGTTGCCTTGACCATATCGCAAACTTTAATTATTGATTCTTTATGCAGCCCCAATTTTTTTAGAAAACGAGATGCTTCATTAGCGCGTTTTTCTTCATTATTTGAGCTATCTTTACCTTTTCTGATTTCATAAACTACATCATGAAAGAATGCTGCTAGTATTGCTATGTTTACGTCGTTAACGTGTTGTTGCAGCTCTTCTATTTTTTGAAGAACCTGATTTATATGGGCTATATTGTGGTAATATCTATACGGCAATGAGTATTGTGTTATTAAATACTCCAATGCTTTTATGCTTTCTTTTTTATTAAATTTTAGCTCCGCTGATACATTATTCCACTTATCTTTAAAGAACTTATTTCCAAATTTTTCTTTTAGCAATTCAGTTAAATTATCAATGAATTCGTTGCCTTTAGGTGAGGTTGCATAAATACCGATAGGCATTAAGTCATCCCGAAACCAAGTAAACTCATTTGATGAAATGAAGAATGAATTGCTAGATTTACCTTTCCTTGCATCAAAATTATTTTTTATTACATCGAAAATTACAGTTAATATCCTGTCCGACTCGTCCCAATCATCGTCATCATATGTATCTGGAATGCCCCCAATATAAATACTTTTTTTGCCTTTTTCTATTTCAACCGTTATTCTCATGTGCTTGCTTTTAAACTATTTATACCCCAGCCTCTCCCAAAGCCCGCTTGTCTTCCATTCTTTTTCTAGGTAGTCAGCTATTTCTTCTATTATTGGGTTGGCTGCGATTGTTTGTGCGCTACAAAATAACCCCATCCAATTATCGTATCTCAAGGTAATCTTATTACTATTAATAGTGAATTCAGAAAACAATGCTTCAATTGCATCAACCTCATTAAATGGTGATTGGTCGAATTTTTTAAGAATAGCTTCTTTTGTTAAATCATAAAGTTCAGACGAAGCTAAGTTTTCATCTGCTAAGTAAATCGTTAATAATTCATTTTTTATATTCTTTTTAAACATTCTTTACCTACTTAGTTCCTGGAATGTCACGTCCACCTGGTTTAGCAGCACTTTCTATTATTTGTTCCCAAGATTTACCATTTTTCCGCAAAAATTCCATAGTAGGCCCTAATTTATCGTCATAATCAAGTAAGTTTTGTTTATGAATAATTTCTAAATGCTCTGGCGATGTCATATCCTTATATATAACCCCCAAATTACGTCTGTCCAAACTTAAAATCTTTGCTACTTCTTCAGAAGTTTTTCCTGATTTTAACAATTCTTGTCCTTTTTTCTCCAGTGACCATACTTCACGTATATAATTTTGACGCAGCGGTGACAAGTGGCTTATATCGGCTTTATCAGCAATTTTTCCTGCAAACGGGGATATGCCTGAATACTTAACATCAGGCAACTTCACTTTCTTCATCTGAGCAATTTTACCAACTGTTCCAGCAGGAATTACAATAGAAACAACTTTTCCTGCCCCTCCAAGCTGACTACGGATTGTTGGGTCAATAGAATTCCATTTTTTGCTAACATAATTATTGGTTTCATCATCCCAATAGGTTACGGTTGTGTCCATAATTTCACCGGCACCAGCCAATATTTTCAAAGTAGCTGTTGTAGCTTCTGGGAATTTCTCCATAGAAAGCTCAACGCCTTTTTCAACACCAGATGCCACAGCCTCACTTAATGGGTCGTTACCATTTCCAATGACTTCAAGACCATCCAGCACATTTCCTCGCCCTACAAGAGCAGTATAAATTATTGCAGAGGCGGCAATTGTTGCCGTAAAGACAAAGTTATTTTCCAGTGCGTTTGTGGCTGTATCATTTGCTGTATTAATTCCTTCTACATCAGTGCCAGAAGCAAGAGCTACACCAAGAGCAGAGAATTGCCCGATCTTTGAAGCGTCATTTGCCAATTCAAATACAGACGTTTGATATTCTGATGCAGATATTTCACCATTTTTGAAGGACGCTTCGAGTGACTTTAAATCATCATCGGCATATAATTTTGCAGCAGCTTCTCCAATAGCTCCACCAATTGCACCTGAACCGCAATCGCCCGATGTCGCTGCTCCTATAGCACAACCTAACGCTCCATGAAATGCAATTTGAGTGACATCGTTAATTTTGCCACCTTTAGCAGCCTCACCAATTACCTGAGAAGCTTCCGCGCCTATCGCTAAAACAGCACCAGCTCTTGCTCTGTCTGTCCAGTTTTCACCGAACTCATCCAGTCCATCACCGTTAACAATAGTTTCAACGCCGGCTCCGATTGTTGAATTTACTAGTACTTTTGTTGCGTGTTGACCGGCTTTTAGGGTGGCGGAAGTAAGCGCACCAGTTGGATTTGCTGCCGTGCCTGCTGCTGGAGTGGCGTTTGCATAGCCTAGAACATCTGCCGCACCAGCGGTAACACCAGCAGTTACAACGGAAATTGCAAGCTGTTTCAGATATTCATCCGATCCGATCTCGTCTAAAACCTCACCCATATCACCGCCATTGTTGATGGTGCTTATTAAGGCTGTTGAGGAGATAGATGCTACTCCTGCACTGATCGCAGCAGATGCCGCTAACATCATTGTCATTGTTGAGGCACTTACGACGACGACTGTAGATGCGGCTGCCGTTGCTGTTGCGGCTATTGTTACGGTTGTACCCACTGCTGTACCAACGGCAACACCACCAGTACCAGCTACAGCGACTCCAGCAGTTCCCATCGCAGCAGTACCGGCTCCAGCGGTTACAACAGCAACTGCTATCGCGATAATCACAGCGGCCGCGGGGGTTAACCGTGATTGTGGATTTACCAGTTGTTGTTGCCGAGCTAATATAGCCACCAGCATTATTTAGATTTTGGGCGGTTGTAATAATAAGGTTTCCGCGCGCATCTATCGCACCACCAGCATTATTTATATCTGCACTTGTAGATTTTAGCGTAGCATTGCCGCCCGATATAATTCCTTTATCAATACTTGAAGCCGCTGAATCGTAAGTGTTGCTGTTATCAATGCTGGCTGCTTCGATGCTCATATCGCCGGAGCTTTGCACCAGCGCATTATTTATGAATGCACCAAAAGATTTTAAAGCCAGTATCGCGCCATCAATGATGCCGTCCGTATTGTCGATGTTGCCTGTTGTTGCGTCTAAAGTTACATCACCATCGGATAAAATACCCTTATCGACATTGCTTGAGGCATAAGTGTTTATGTTTTTGATTGAGGCTGCTTTGACAGTAATACCGTTTGTTCCTTGCAGAAGCCCGGCATCATTATCAAGCGCACCAGAGGATATAAGGTCAAGCTGGTTTGCGACTATCGTACCGCCAGCGTTATTTATTGATGCAGCATTTTTGATTGTAAGATCATTTCCAGCCAGCAAACCTTTTATAATTTTGCCGTCGGAATCTTTTGCATAAGAACCAGAGTTATCAACACCGCCAGTAGCATCAATCGTCAAATCATTACTTGCCTGAATAAGTGAATTATTCAGCAGCGCATCAGCAGATGTAAGTATTAACCCCACGGTATGATATAGCCCCATCACTCTACCAAGCTGTTGCTCTAGCATAGCTAGTAGTTTCAGTCTGAAAGAATGCTCTAATTGTTTTAGGAGCGTTTTGGAGCGACTTAAGTATCGAAGATGCAGAGCTGATAAGGGTTTCCTTATTTTGCGCTTTGGTAGTGTTTTTTAGCTTAGCTTTAAGTGGGTTGTTCAACAATTCATCTGGATTATGTTCCGGCGAATAAGGAGGTAAAAAAAATAATTCTATTCTATCATGATGTTTAGCAACCCATTTCTGAATAATTTTTGCATGGTGAACACGAGCGTTATCAACGATTAGGAAGGTTTTTTTGTCCTGTCCTTTAATCAACCTACGCAGAAAGTTTTTAAACATTTCCGCATTCATACTGCCATCAAAAAGCATAAACCGCATAGTGCCGCGGTTGGAAATACTGGACACCATATTGACACCAAAACGTGACCCACTTGTTCGCAATACAGGCGTTTTGCCCTTTGGAGAATAACCGCGCCCGACCTGATCCTGCGACCGAATAGCAGTCTCATCACCCCAATGAATCTCAGCTTTTTCTTTCAATGCGCGCTTGGCAATTGCAGGATATTCCTCGTCTATCCAACGCTGAATTGCTAACGGCTGCTGTTTATAAGATTGCAATTTTGGCTTCTGCGGAGTCATACCCCATTTCTTCAAATAATCCGATACTGTCGTTAAACCAAGGCAAATCTTATAACGACGCAAAATTAATTCCTGCACCGCGTCACGAGTCCAAAGCATGAATGGAAGTTCGAACTGATCAGGATTCTTCTTGTTAATCAGGCGCTTAATCGCACTTGCTTGCTGCGCACTAAGCTTGGCATTCTGCCATTTCTTGGCACCTCTATTGTCATATGAAAGCGCAGAATTGCCTTTCTCCTGATACTTTCCGACCCAATCTCGTAACGTTTGGCGGCGAATGGAAAATAACGAAGCTATTTTTCCCATATTGCGACCGGGCATAGACAAATACGCCTCAACCGCTCTGAGCCTCACTTCTGCGCGGGATTCCTTGCTTAAACTTCTTGTATCTGTGACTGCCATGAATGAGAGTATAGACTTCAAATGTAAGCTTTGCAAGTAGTGATGGGGCTATATCATACCGCGGTGTTAATATTACAAAAATATCTGCTTTTATTACTCTTTTTGGTGGGGTGCATTTTGCAGGATTGTATATCGCACATAAAGGGTATGATAAAACTGCTCAAGCTCTGCATTTTTGTGGAGCAGGCTTAGTATTGGCGGGAATAGGTTTGATGGGACAAGTATTCCATCTTCATTCTTACAAAGGAGAAGCCTTCTTAAGCTGGACTATAATGATATTGCCTCTGGCTATACTGCTTCGAAACGGCCCTATAGCCCTAATGTCCGCTGTTGGGTTTGTCATATGGGGGCATATTTATATGAATAACACCCTGGCTAATGGTGAGTATTTTAATGTAATGGGCTTTTATGCGTCAGTATCTATTGCTGCTGTTATGGTTGGTTTGTTTCTCAGAGAAAAATATAGCGAGATGTCATCATTTTTACAACCCCCCGGTATAATCGGACTTATAGGCTGGTCATATTTTTTCGGATTCGCTCATAATTTTAGAAAATATAATTTCCCAGACGATGTAAGCATTTTGCCAATTATAGTTTTATCTGTAGCTTCTATAGTTGGAATTTATTTATTTAAAACTAACAAGTCAGATAAAGCATCAAAATATTTCATATTAGCGATTGGTGCTAATATTCTCACTATAGCATTATTGCTCATTACATTTGCAGTAGGAATTGATGATAATTCCTATTTCGAGCATTTCTCATTTGGCTGGACTGAGAAAAAATACTACCTACCGTTATTAATCAGTCTTTCTGCATGGATAGGATATTTTGCTATTGCGTTCTGGGGAGTAATATATGGAGCTCTTAACCACCATCGCTGGATGCTTAACTGCAATATTATGCTGGTTGGAGCTGGTGTGTTTACACGCTTTATAGATTTGGTAGGTGATATGATGGATACAGGAGTTATGTTTATTGTATGCGGGTTATTCCTGTTTGCCATCGGGTTTGGACTGGAAAAATGGAGGCGCAAACTTATTGCGCAAGCTGAAGAGAAAATAGGATCATAAAAATGATAAATAAAAATCGTACAATAGCCGTTCTCGTAGTTGTAATATTGCAAATGATATTTTTTACTGGGTGGTATGCCAAAGAGTCGGATGTTTTTAAAAATCCTGTAAAAACAATTATGGTTAAAACCCAATCTTATGATCCAAGGGATTTGCTAAGTGGGCAATATATCCGTTTAACCTATAGTTTTAGTAGAGCAAATGGCCGCTGGGACAGGGAGCTTAGGAAAAGCGTATACCCTGAATGGCTGGAGGGAATTAGTAATTATTCAAGGGAGACAAGGAATAAAAAGGAAGTATGGATTACCTTACATGAAATAGATGGATTTTATGAGCCAAAATCATCATCTTTTGAAATGCCAGAAGCTCTTTTAGAAGGTGAAGTTGTAATAAGAGGGAAGCGTGATAGAGGAAGCATTAAATACGGAATTGAAAGATATTTTGTTCCAGAGGGCACAAAAGAGCCGAAACGTGAGGATACAACCGTTGAATTAAACATATACGAAGGAGGCTTAACCCGTATCAGTAAAGTCTATGTAAATGAAAAAGAATGGCCGTAATTTTAAAATGAGTAACGTATGCCAAGCATCTATAATCTAAAATCAAGTTTCCAGAATTTACTGCGCCCACTTAATGCTACTTTAGTAAAATGGGGAGTAACAGCTAATCAGGTTACAATTGCAGCCTTGCTACTTTCAGCCGCCTCCGGAGCAGCTATTGCATTATTCCCAAATGAGAGGTGGCCATTGCTAGCTGTGCCAGTAGTTTTATTCGTGCGCATGGCGCTGAATGCTATCGATGGTATGCTGGCTCGTGAACATAATATGCAATCATCGCTAGGAGCTGTATTAAATGAACTTGGCGATGTTATATCCGATGTAGTGCTTTATCTGCCATTTGCATCGCTTGTGGGTGTATCAGCTCCTTTGGTAGTGGTTATTGTTCTGCTATCAGTTATTTCTGAAATGGCGGGAGTAGTAAGCGTTCAGATTGGTGGCAGCCGTCGTTATGATGGCCCCATGGGCAAGAGTGACCGCGCCTTTGCGTTTGGGTTGCTGGCATTTATAATAGGACTTGGCATTAATATTGGTTCAGCAATCATAAGCGGCTATCTTGTAGTTATTATTTTGCTGCTGACACTTACAACACTAAACCGTATAAAAAATGCCTTGAAGGAGATAAAATGAGTAATTACGATTCGGGCTTAGTAACAATAATTGCAGGAATTTGGGGGCTACTTGTTTTCGCCAGCATATTGGTTTTAGTACTTAAAAAAGCCAAACCAGAGAAAGATTTCTCTGAGTTAATCAAAAGAACCCAAAGCTGGTGGGGTATGATCGGTATATTCACCGTTGCGTTTTTCTCAGGACAAAATCTTTCAATATGGTTATTCGGAATTATAAGTTTTCTTGCACTTAAAGAATATTTTTCCATGATACCAACCAGACGCACAGATAGGCGCGTGTTATTCTGGGCTTATTTATCTATACCACTCCAATATTACCTCGTTGCAGATCAATGGTACGGCATGTTTATAATCTTCATTCCAGTTTATATGTTTCTTTTCTTGCCAGTTCGCATGATGCTTACTGGCCAAACCGAGGGGTTTATTCGTTCCGCCAGCACAATTCACTGGGGGTTGATGATAACGGTTTTTGCCATAAGTCATGCAGCTTTTTTATATACCCTGCCGTCTCATTCTAGCGGCGGAAGCGGAGCTGGGCTGCTACTATTCCTAGTGTTTTTAACTCAATTTAATGATGTTGCTCAATATACTTGGGGTAAATTGTTGGGTAAGCACAAGGTGATACCGAAAATCAGCCCAAACAAAACATGGGAAGGGCTGATTGGCGGAGTGTTATCTGTCGCATTGCTTGCAATAGTTGTGGCGCCATATCTAACGCCATTTAGCATATTATATGCTTTTGCCGCAGGATTAATTATATCAATTGCAGGGTTTTTTGGAGATGTTACAATATCTGCACTAAAACGTGATATCGGAGTGAAAGATACCGGCAGCACAATTCCCGGTCATGGCGGAATACTGGATCGCGTTGACAGCCTTACATTTAGCGCGCCATTATTTTTCCATTTTACATGGTACTTTTTTTATTAGGATAATATGAAATATCTCAATTGCATTATTCGCTATATTTTCTGGGGCATTTTAATACGCCTTGTTGTAACAATTGTGCTGGGTGTAAATATCCGCCGCCGTGAATTGCTGCCTAAAGATGGACCAGCTATTATAGTCGCCAATCATAATAGTCATCTAGACACAATGGTACTTATGTCGTTATATCCTCTACGCATGCAAAAGCATGTAAGACCAGCCGCGGCGGCTGACCATTTTCTACGTAATAGGATAATCAAATGGTTCGCGCTAGAAATTATTGGCATCGCACCACTTGTGCGCAAAGTTACAAAGGGTTCAAACCCATTGCAGGCATGTTCCGAGGTTTTGGATAATAATGACATCCTTATTCTATA
>JAJRPW010000140.1 GCA_024280585.1 Alphaproteobacteria bacterium | reverse complement strand
ATATCCAGACATCCAGCGAGATGCATAGGTTGATTAGCAACGAATCCGACAGTTTTACCTTCCATTCTGCCAAAGCCAATAATAATATTTTTGGCAAATTCAGGACTTAATTCATAAAAATCACCTTCGTCAATAATTCGAATAAGCAACTCTTTCATATTGTAAGGTTTGTTCGGATTATCCGGTACCAAAGTATTTAAGGATAGGTCAACCCTATCTGCATAATCATGGGTTTTTCGTTCGGAAACATCAGCTTTATTAGACGATGGCAGGAAATTAACCAGGCGCCTTGTCTGCAATAAAGCTTCAATGTCATTATCGAAAGCCAGGTCAGAAACACCAGTTTTGCTGGTATGTGTTGTTGCTCCCCCCAATTCTTCGCGAGTCACATTTTCATGTGTAACTGTTTTTACTACTTCCGGGCCGGTTACGAACATATAAGAAGAGTTTTTCACCATAAAGATAAAGTCAGTCAGGGCGGGGGAATAGACTGCGCCGCCGGCACAAGGCCCCATTATAAGAGATATTTGCGGGATTACACCCGATGCATCAACATTGCGCTGGAAAATTTCGCCATAGCCGCCAAGAGAGTTAACCCCCTCTTGAATTCTCGCGCCGCCCGAGTCATTAATACCGATTATCGGTGCGCCCACTTTCAAGGCCATATCCTGAATTCTGCATATTTTTTCAGCGTGTGCTTCGCCGAGTGACCCGCCTAAAACAGTGAAATCCTGGGAATAAATAAATACCAAGCGCCCGTTAATCGTTCCATGACCAGTGATAACGCCATCACCTGGAGTTTTCTTTTTTGCCATACCAAAATCAGTGCAGCGATGTTCAACAAACATGCCGTATTCCTCAAAGGAATCAGGGTCAAGCAGTACTTCCAGTCGTTCACGTGCTGTTAGTTTTCCGCCTTTATGCTGGGAGTCGATTTTTTTCTGTCCGCCGCCAATGCGTGCGCCTTTACGTTTTTTCTCAAGTTTTTGAATTATCTTTGTTTTCATAAAAGCCGCTTATTTGGGTTCATATGCAAGAACTGGCAATCTAACAGATAAGAATAAAAGGAGCAAGAAGTTTGCAAGGATCAGGAGTTTTATGGTTATTTTATATATGTATAATAAAGAGTTAAGGCCTTGTTTTCATAATAAGAATATTGGTTTTTCATGGGGTAGTGAACCTCTTTCATATAATGTTGATACATATCTGGTACGTTAGTTTTTGCGGTTGTGTAGGCACATACGAATATTATTAATAAAATAGACAGTAAATTAGCTAGTTTATCAAGGATAGATGGCTTAATTTTTCCAGCAATTGGGGAGATTCCGTCTATATGTTTGATTCTGTTTTTTGTCCTGGGATGGGTTGAAAATACGCTGAAATAACTGCCGGAACCTATGCGTGATAAGGCTGTTTGCATCCTTTTGCCACCCCACGCATAGGCTGATTCAGTGTCGCAGCGATATTCAATCGAGCGGGAAAGTGATTTTTGTATCAATTTATAAAAGGGCGTTATTATCCAGTCGTAAAAAAAATAAATCATATAACTCAACATGCTATAGGCGATAAATAAAAATTTGGTTATATATCGTCCGAAGAATGGCACTAGCTTAAATATATAAGCGAGTATCACGAAAATAATTCGGATTAGATTGGAGACATGGTTGTTTGCAACCTCATTCGCCGAGGCTATGAGCCCCGGCAGATAGTCACTGTTAGCCAGATGTGACATTTCATGACCCAAAACTCCCTTAATCGCGTCCATATATTCGGTTTCATTGCGCGACTCATTATATATATGCTGGATCAGACCCATGGTGAGTGTCACTGTTTTTATACGCATACTGCCCACCGCATAGGCATTAATCTCTTCAAAACCCGGATTAATCAACAGCTTTGCTTTAGGTAGGTCGAATTTTTGTTTTAGCCACTTAAATGCCTCATTTATTTCATCATGACCGATAATAGAGGTCATTTCTTCGAATGGAACGGATGCTTTATTTATACGGCGCACCGTGAAGCCAAAAATAAAATCCAACGATATGTATAATAACATCAGAAAACTAACACGAGAAATCAGAAAAAACAATGCGTTAAAGCCTATTTTTAAGAATAAGCTTTTAAAGAATAAAAATAATGGGAAGGCCAGGATAGATACCGGAATTAGCAATATGATAAAATTTGCAATTGATAATGCGAAGATCAGGATTAAACTGAGCGGTTTTGTCAGCATTGGGACTAATCTCCAACGAGGCAGGCTACATTGCGATAGTGCAGGACATTACAAATTTGGCTGGCTCGTTCTTTTACATTAAAAGGGCCTATCTTTAGCAAGACAGCATCAGGGCCAAATTCGCCGTGGCCTGCGGCTTTTGGCACGTCATATTTCATGCGGCTCAGGATGTCTTCGTGATCTTCCAGTAAAAACATCCAGTAATATTCAGCTTCTGGTACATCAGAAAATGTTCCTAAATTGATCCAGTAGTTTTCGCCAAATGATGGCATTGGAGCTCTGGTTTGCCTGGATTTATTGGCAAAATTAGGGTTGTATCGTTCGTTGGTAGGAATTTGGCTGGCTGTTTGTGGTTGATAATTGTTGTAGGATGGGGCTTGCGCAGCTGCCGCGCCGGGTTTGCTTGATGCAGAGCAATTATAGCCGCTGGCGCGGACTGCCGAACACATATTTTGTGCAGTATCACTTCCAACTGGCCCGGCTTTTATCGCGTAAGAGCCTCGAAAGCCATTGCCCGAATCTCTGTTAACCATAATTTGTGCGCCTTGCAGGTCTTCGTCATATCTGAACATACGGTCGCTATAATCATCAGCTTCTCTTTTGCTGGCAAAGCCCCCGGCATTTATCCAGCTATTTCCTGAATTATAGCTATTTTGCTGATAGGGATTATTGCCATAAGAGGGGACAAAATATGTATCATCCGGAACCAAAACAGCTTCGGAAACCGGTGCATTGGCGAAGGGTGATGGATCCTGGAATGGTTGGTTAGTGCGTTTTTGTGCTACCCCACCTTGTTTTTCGAAAAATTCTTTGCGTGCTAACTCCCTGACTTCCTCCGCTAGTTTTTGTCTTTCTTCCGGGGAATAAAGATATCCAGGGGTTTTTTGCAATTGCGGGCCGCCTGGAGCAATATTTGTAGTTTGTTGCTGATAAGGTGCGGACTCTTGATCATAAGGATAAATAGGTTGATCTAACTTATTCAAATCTAAAGGTAATTCCTCGTAGTTTTCAGGAGGGGGTGGTTGGTATTGGTTGGCATTAGCAAATTGATCCGGAGCCGTATATTGTTGCGGAGCGGAGTATTCCGGCGCAACATTTATTACTGGATAAGGTGCTGGAACTACCGTTGGTAAAGGGATCGAGAAGGAATTTATGACTGTTTCCGGCAAATTCCATTCCTTGCGTGTCGGACTTTCTTTTAACCAGGGGCGGTCGTCATATTCATTTTTTGGAGTGAGGCTGGCATATCTCGGGTTGTCAGTGGGAACAGGAGCCGATTCGTCAATGTTTTCCGGGGCAAAAGATTTTTGATCAATGTATACGGGTTCCGAGGTCGGTTTCGGAGTTTCCACATTATTTTGCTGTGGAATTTCATCTATGTCACTTTTTGCAAACATGTATTCATTAGATGAAGTTTCTACTACAAAGCACTCTATATTATAGTTTCTTAGGTCATTGCAAGCTGCCACTGCGGCATTTTTTCTAACAAAATAGCCGGCGCGAAGCCTATAAACCATTATTTGTTGCTGAGCCAAAAAGGCTTCAATAATATCAGGTTTTAACCCAACCAGCACATCGATGTATTTCTGCCTGAGTCTATCCCAGACATATAATGCCTGGTCTTTATTTTCAAAACTGCCAAGTTGCAGCAGGAAATATTTGTCCGGCATTTGCTGAAAGGTAGCTTTTTTAGAGATATTGGCAGGGTCGTCATAAGTGTCATAGTCAAGACTATCATTGTTAGCCGTTATGGAAGGCGGAATTTCTAAATTTTGAAATTGTTGAGTACTGGTATTTTTAGGCGGTAAAATATTATGTTGGTTTTTCCTCCCATCTGACCATCCTTGCCATTGATCATAATTACCGGCGCTATCAATAGGTTGCAATGGTTTTGTGGGGGATTTTAAGATTGGCGCGGGAATGTTTTTTGCAATTTGGGGCTTCTCCTTTTCGAGCATGCTAAGTGTACTTACATCAGCACCTTTATCGGCAAGAATCCGAACTATATCCAGATTTTTTCTCAGGGCTGCATGGACTATAGGCGTACGTTTTTTTACATCAGGAACGTCTACCAATGCGTTGTAATATAATAATATTTTTACGGCAGATGCATGGCCATTTTTTGCCGCGAAATGCAAGGCTGACATTCCTTTTATATCCGAACCATCAATATATGCGCCTGATTCGATTATCGCTTCTATTACATCAATGCTCCCACGTGCGGCTGCCCGCATCAGAGCTGTTACGCCATTTTTTGTACGAACATCAGGGTTTCGCCCACTTTCTAAAAGGCTTCTTACTGCATATAAATCTCCCTGATCCGCAGCGGCTATTAACGGGTCTGTAAATTCAGATTGCTGGGCGCTTGGCTGAAACCAGGGATATTCACCAGATGATTTCTCCGGTTCTGGTTGTCTGTTTTGGGTAATTTCAGGAGATTTTGGCGTGGATCGTTCAATCGTTCCATCCCTAACGTAATCATCGACTGTTTTAGCTGGTTTTTGTGGCGACCTTTCTTTTAATTCCGGCTCTGGGTTAAATTTTTTACCGAATAAATTATCACCAACTATTATTGTTTTATCTGGT
This sequence comes from Alphaproteobacteria bacterium, assembly GCA_024280585.1. GTDB lineage: Bacteria > Pseudomonadota > Alphaproteobacteria > Rickettsiales > UBA6187 > JAJRPW01. Next base: position 6,964 of record JAJRPW010000140.1, on the reverse strand, counting down.
TTTCGTGTATCTGAAAGACTTCTGTTATTTGCTTTGTTAAGGTTTATCTCTAAAATTTTGGCCGCATAATCATGATTTTTCTTTTCTGCAATTCGTAGGGCTGTTGTGATGTGATCTTCGGATACTTTTCTAAAATTTTTGGCTCTGGATATGGCTTCCATTATATCCGGTTTACCAACGCTGGCTGCATGTATAACAGGGGATTCATCAATTTCATTAGAGATGCTGACATCGGCTCCTTTCGCTACTAACAAGTGCACGACTTCCGATTGCTTTGCCATTATAGCGCGCATTAGCGGGGTCCATTTTTCCTTGTCAGGTATATCAATAAAAGCGTCATATTCCAGCAGTTTTTCTACTGTTTTTGCATGACCATTGCGCGCGGCAAGGTGCAGCGCGGTGGCTCCGCCAATATCGGCTGCGTCAATATATGCCCCGGACTCCGCCAGTATTATTACTATATCTGTATATCCCCGAAAAGCTGCTCGCATAAGCGGGCTTACACCAAAATCTCCCCGTTCACCAGGGTCATGGCCGCCTTTTAATAGCTCCAGGACTTTTTGTTGGTCACCTAAGTCGGCCGCATCAACCAGTGCGGAGTTGAAAGTCAGGGCGTTTGCGCCGTAGGCTAAAAAAAGTGAAGCCATCAGACTTATAATCAATGAAAGAGATAATGCCCTCAAATGTCTGCCCCTTAAATACATTATGTCGTCACGCAAAAAATCCAAAACAAAAACTTGGAAAAAGTTGATGTTTCGGTAAAATAGGCCTAGTACCCCATCTCACTTAAATGTACGTGTTCTATAGACTTCTTTTCGCCGCTGTTCTGTCTATTACAAAACCCTTATATGGGTTGGCATGTAAGTGCTTTGTAATGACATTCAGCAACAAAAATAACCTCTATATAACCCATACATTTAAGTGAGATGGGGTGCTCGTTAAACAATGATCAATTAAGCCTAACAATGCATACTATCAAACGGCTTATCAAAAAGCAACAAATTGAGAGTAATAATAAGTGGAAAACTTGCTTCACTTCTTGATGTATAGCTTTAATAGTGTAGGTGAAGTCTATTGATAAAAAACATTTATTATCCATTTATTCTTTGCTATATTGCAAAAAAAATGGAGGCCGGAGTCGGAATCGAACCGACGAATAGAGGATTTGCAATCCCCGGCATTACCACTTTGCTATCCGGCCTGATTCAAAATATAAGATTAGGACTTACGCATGATGTCGTCTTTTTGTTTGTTTTGTCGTTAAAAATAACCTAAAAATACTCATGTACTTCGTGTACACTGCGCTTTTTAGAACATTTTTGCCTAAAAACAATTCAAAAATACTCGTCATGCGTAAGTCCTAAGATCTAAAATAGAGTCGGTCATTATACAAATAAATGGCTTTTTAGCAACTATAAAAAAAATCTTGAAATAAAATAAAAAAAACGTTCCTTGTTATGAGTGAAATATGTATAGTTGTTGGCAGCTAACAGTGTCTAATAGGTAACGGGTTGTAGGAAAGGCAAAATAATGGATAATTATGGTTTAGCTCGTATTAATATGGTAAAAAATCAGATTTTACCTGGAAATGTTTCGCAAGAGGCAATGGTGACGGTGTTGTTTGAGACCCCGCGGCATTTGTTTGTGCCGGAGCGGTTGAGTGCAATAGCTTATACCGATGAGAATATTGAGCTTGCCGAGGGGCGATATTTTTTGCCACCATTGCTATTTGCAAAAATGCTACAGTTGGCAAAAATAAATAAGGATACGAAAATATTAGATGTTGGTTGTGGATATGGCTATTCTTCGGCGGTATTCTCTAAAATTGCCAAGAAAGTTGTGGCAACTGAGTGTGATTCAGCTCTTGCATCTAAGGCAAATTTAGCATTAAATAGGCTGGGTTATGATAATGTTATTGTCATAGGTGGAAAACTTCCTGCAGGTCACCCTGAGGGCGCGCCTTATGATGTAATATTTATCAACGGGGCTATTGAAGAAATTCCGCAACCCTTGGTGGAGCAATTAGCAGGTAATGGTAGCATTATTGCTATAATGAAAGATTCTGATTATACTGGAAATGTTATTGTGGCGAAAAAAATAGGTGATAAAATGGGAACTGAATATTTATTCGATGCCGTTTTTTCTGTTTTGCCGGGGTTTGAAAAAGGATGATTTTATGCTGAAAAAGTTAATGGTTATTGGGTTTGTTATTTTGCAGTCATCGAATGTGAATGCGGAAACTTTAAATCAGGCTTTGGAGTTGGCCTATAGTACTAATCCATCGCTGGAGTCTGCGCGGAAGAATCTGCGTGCGGTTGATGAAAATGCTTTTGCTGCTATATCTGGTTGGTTGCCTAATATTTCTGCGAGGTATGATCGTGGGAAAAGGGACACGGCAATAGGCGTCATCACAACTGATACGACTACAGAAAATAAGGATTTTACCATAACCCAGCCTTTGTTTCGTGGCGGAAAGACTGTGTCGGAAATGAAGCAAGCTAAGAGTATTATAATGTCGGCCAGGGCTGAGCTTAAAAATTCTGAGCAAGAAATTTTACTGGAAGCTGTGACTGCTTATATGGACATTGTTCGGGATCAGGAAGTTTTGGAACTGAGTAAAAATAATGTTAAGGTTTTGGAGAGTCATCTTGAGGTGACAAAAGAACGTTTTTCTTTGGGCGAGGTTACCAGAACCGATGTAGCTCAGTCAGAAGCTAATTTGGCAAAAGCTGTATCGGAACGAATTGCTTCTAAAGGGAAGCTGGAATCCTCAAAATCAGCTTATAAAAAAGTTGTGGGAATTGAGGCGAGGGATGTTGCAATTCCTGAAAATCCTATAGTAATAAAGGCTTCCCTGGAGAGTATGATTGATTTGGCTTTGAATAATAATCCACAAGTCGAAGTTTACAGGCATAATTTAGCTGCGTCGGAGCGGGCTGTTACTGCTCAAAAGGCTGGTCTTTTGCCTCAGGTTGACTTAACTGCAAGTAAACAAAAGCAAAAAGGGGCGCTATTTTCCAGCTCGGATATTGAATCTGAATCGTTTGGAGTGCAGGTTAGCGTGCCTTTGTATAATTCTGGCATAACCTATTCGCGGGTTAGAAAAGCCAAGCATGAAGCTGATAAAATAAGATATAGTCTGGTGGATCAGGAAAATATAGCAAGAGATGCGGTTATAAGTGCTTATAATGATTATCAGGTCGCAAATTCTTCGATAGAGTCGAATCTATCTACAGTTAGTGCCTTTGGCGTTGCTTTGGAGGGAACCGAGCAAGAAGCTAAAGTTGGAGCGAGAACAACGCTTGATGTATTAGATGCAGAGCAGGATTTATTTGAGGCAAAAGCTAATCTGGTGCGCTCGAGGAGGGATGAAATCGTTAGTTCATATACACTTTTGGCTCAGATTGGCAGGCTAAACTCAAAGGAATTAGGGCTTGATGTAAAAATATATGATCCTAAAAAGAACTATAATAAAGTAAAACATAAAATTATTGGTTTTTAATTTTCATACTTGGATAGTATGGTTTCGTGGATGCCTGTTTTTATTTAATTAAAGTTGTGAGTTATGGCAGAGGAAGAGAAGGCAGAAGAAGGAAAAAAAGAACAAGCCAAAGGTGAAGGTGAATCAGGTGGTGAGGAAGAATCCCCGTCGATGGAAGAAATTCTTAAATCGATACGAGGGGTTATATCTGGTGAAGAAGGGGCTGACGGTGGAGAAGGTGGAGCTGCTAAAAGTTCCTCTGAATCTGACGACGATGATGATGATATATTGGAGTTGACTGAAATGGCAGAAGAAGAACCTAGCGTAGAAGAAGAAAAGAAGCCTGAAGGTGAGGAGCTTAAGGCGGAAGAAGCGAAGGTGCAAGTGGCGGAAGCAAAAGCTGAAGAGCCAGAGGGGGGAGGCGAAAAGCCTGCAGAAGAAGAAAAATCCGTCCTTGATAATATTGATGAGGCTTTGGCTGAGGAGCCTAAGGATGATGCTCCTAAAGAGGCTAAAGCTGAGGAAGCTAAGGTTGAAGAAGAGGTGAAGGCGGAAGAAGCACCGGCGGCTGATGAAAAAACAGCGGATGAAGAAACTCTAGAGGCTGCGCCAGCTGAAACTGCTGAGGCGGAGGTGAGCGCGGATGCAAAAGAGGACGTATCTGAAGCGGAAAAAGAGCGGCTGTTAAATGAGAAAAGTGCGGCGGCGGCGGCGGATTCTTTAAAAACGCTTGTGGATAACTTGCCAAAAGCGGCGGTTGATTCTCCGGGTAGCAGGGGTGGAACTACTCTTGAAGATCTGGTTATAGAAGCTATAAAACCATTTCTTGCTGATTGGTTGAATCAAAATCTGCCTACAATTGTTAATCAACTTGTAGCAAAAGAGATTAAAAAACTAATTCCACAAGATGATGATTAGGCTTTGTGCTATGCCTGTATTAGGAAAATTTTCTAGGCTTTTGCTTATGTGTATAATTTATTTTGTATGCTTTAGCGGTTCTTTTGCCCAGGAATACGAACAATCTGATAATTTATACCAGAATATTAATATTGGCGGCTTTGATAATGTGGTTAGAAAAGCCTATCTTGTATCATCTGAATTTATAAAAACATATGAAGAAAAGGCGGTAAAAAATGCTCCAGCCAATTTTTCTGATGGAGAAAATTATGCAACGACGTATCCAGAAAATTCTAGTTTGTATGATATAGGTGAGGATGAAATTGTCGATGTAATAAAAAAAGCATCGTTAGATGCAAATCAAAAAATAAGAGTGGAAACTGAGCAGGCGGCCAACGAGATTGAAGCGGTGGAAAAAGATGGTGACGAGCCGAAAGAAAAAGTTGAGAATTTAGATGATGAATTTTCCTTTGGTGAGGTAGATGGTTTTGGTGACGATGATGATGAGGAAAGCATTTTTGATAAAATTTTTCAGCAACGGGCGGATAAACAAATCTTACTTAAAAAGAAAAAGAAAGCAAAAGAGGCTTTATATTGGGAGCAGGTTAGAAAAAATTATTTTAAAAATAAGAATAAAACTCCAGAAGAATCTGGAAGTAATGATGATAAACAAGAGTTTCCTGATTCTTTGGAGGAGGTTGAAACGGGGAGATCCATAGAAAAAATTGGTAAGCCAGAACCACAGAAAAAACCGATGCTTAATTATAAAACGCAAAGACTGCCGAAATCTATTAATAAAAAACAATATTCGAAGCAGAATCAACATTTACCAAAAGTGGTTTATATAGATGAGTATAAAAAGTTACTTTTCAATAGCGTGGCAACTGGTGACCTTGATGTAATGCGGGCTATGCTTGACTATTTTAAGGATACTGAAATTCGTGATCGGGAGGGAAATACTGCCTTATTATATGCTACTATCAGCGGTAATTTGCAGTCTGTGACGTCATTACTTGGCCTTGGTAGCGGAACGAATGTGCAGAATAATTCCGGGCTTTTCCCGTTATATATCGCAACAAAAAAGGATGATTATGCCCTTGTTAAAACTTTGCTGCGTTGGGGCGCGAGCCCGGATCAGGAGCTGAAATCTAATGGTGAAACTGCACTAATAGCGGCAGTTAATGCAAAATCCTATAATATTTTAAAAATCATGCTGGATAAAGGAGCAAAAATTAATCATAGAATGAGGAGTGGAGATACGGCTCTGCATGTGGCGATAAGGAACAATGACACAAAATCATCATATTTGCTTTTGAAGTCTGGTGCTAATACGGAAATACGGAATTTTGAAGGTTACACGCCATTGATGCTTTCTGCGGCAACGGGGCGCGGTGATATATCAAATATTCTTCTGCGTGCGGGGGCGGATACGGCAAAAAGAGATCGTTTTGGTAATAAATCGTCAGCAATTGCGTCTTTAAAAGGGTATGTTGGTGTTGCGCAACTTATCGAATCTGAGGATATAAGGCGTAATATGATGATACAAAAATTAGCCAAAATTCGTAAAACTGGCCGCTATAAAAAGCATGATCAAGCTATGGCCGATGCTCCAAAACCGATTAAAAAACCGGCGAATTAATTTTTTGCATTTCGCGATTTTTTGCTATATAAAACCTTCATAAAAATTTCTGACTGGGCAAATATAGTGTTTAAACTTGATTTTTGAGTCAGGCGTTAGAGGCTAATAAAATTTTAGCCTATTAAACATGGGTGGATTTTATGAGACCGATGGATAACCTAACTCAAAAATAAAGGGGAAATACTATAAATGACTAATAAATCTAACTTACCGAGCCGTTTTATAACGCAGCTTCATGGCTGTGAAGGGCGGCGTACTATGCTTGAGAATCTTAAAACCGACGCATTTCCTGAGGGAATGGGGGAGGGAGGTGCCTTGGATTTGCCGTTTGTTTGTGTGGTGGATACTGGGAATGAGTCGGCTCCGTGCAATATTGACCTGCCAAAACAAGCTAAATTTGCCAAGGAAGGCGTTAAAAATGCTGGAGGAACTCCGTTTGGTGTGTCGACAATAACGGTGACGGATGGCATAGCAATGGGACATCAGGGCATGAAATCCTCGTTGGTATCGCGTGAAGTTATTGCTGATTCGGTCGAACTATCGGTGCGCGGCCATTGTTATGATGCGATTGTTGGTCTTGCCGGATGTGATAAATCCCTGCCTGGGCTTATGATGGCGATGGTTCGGCTTAATGTGCCGTCGGTTTTTATGTATGGCGGGTCGATTTTGCCAGGGAAATTTCACGATAAAGATGTGACTATTATTGATGTATTTGAGGCGGTGGGCAAAGTGGATGCCGGCCAGATGACGACAGATGATTTGCGTGCGCTTACCAAAGTTGCTTGTCCGTCAGCTGGTGCTTGTGGTGGGCAATATACAGCAAATACAATGGCTTGCGTGTCAGAGGCAATCGGGCTTGCTTTGCCGGGGTCAGCTGGCGCGCCTGCTCCTTATGAAAATCGTTACGAATATGCGGTAAAATCCGGCGAAGCAGTGATGTATTGTCT
>JAJRPW010000139.1 GCA_024280585.1 Alphaproteobacteria bacterium | reverse complement strand
GTTTTTAGGCAAAAATGTTCTAAAAAACGCAGTGTACACGAAGTACATGAGTATTTTCAGGTTATTTTTAACGACAAAACAAACAAAAAGACGATGTTCTGCGTAAGTCCTAATTTATTTAAAAACCTTGGATACTGCTATCGAGTAGCAGTATGACGAACTTATTTGTATATATTTTGTTGCAAAATCATCGGCGAAATTTAGATGCGTTTGCCCTGATGCAGCCTCACTAAACTATTGACGTAAAAGAGACAAAATACTAATATCCGCTTCAATTATAGTCTGGAGATATATATCATGGAACTAAACGGCGCGGCCATTATCATAAAATCACTGGTTGATCAGGGGGTTGATACCATTTTTGGCTACCCAGGTGGTGCGGTGCTGCCGCTTTATGATGCGCTTTTTAAGCAAAATAAATTACGCCATATTCTGGTACGCCATGAGCAAGGTGCTGTTCATGCCGCAGAAGGCTATGCCCGCTCCACCGGCAAACTCGGGGCGGTTTTAGTAACGTCCGGCCCAGGTGCGACCAATACCGTCACAGGCCTTGCCGATGCATTACTCGATAGCATCCCGGTTTTATGCATAACCGGACAAGTGCCAACGCCAGTGATTGGCTCGGATGCGTTCCAGGAAGCTGACGTTGTGGGTATAACAAGACCATGTACAAAACATAATTATCTGGTTAAAAGCGCTGCTGATATAGAAAAAACCGTTAAGGAAGCTATATATATAGCAACAACCGGTCGGCCGGGTCCCATCGTTGTTGATATTCCAAAAAACGTTCAGAATGAAATCGCTGAATATAAAAACATTAAAAACGTAACTCGTGCTTCTTATAAAATCCATGATAAGGCCGATATAAAAGCTGTAGAAAAAGCTGTAAAATTAATTGCAGCTGCGAAACGTCCTGTGTTTTATACAGGTGGCGGGGTTATAAATTCTGGCCCGAAAGCTTCGGAATTATTGACGCAATTTGTAAAATTAATCGGCGCTCCAATCACTAATACCCTTATGGGACTTGGTTCTTACCCGGCATCGGACAAACAATTTTTAGGAATGCTTGGCATGCATGGCTCGTATGAAGCTAATATGTGCATGGCAAAATGTGACGTGATGATAAATATCGGCGCGCGTTTTGACGATCGTATAACCGGACGTTTGGACGCATTTTCGGTCGATTCCAAAAAAATCCATGTTGATATTGACCCATCTTCGATTAATAAAGTTGTTATTGTTGATGTTCCGGTTATTGGTGATGTGACAAATGTTTTAGAGCAGATGTTGAAAATCTGGAAGAAAGAGAAATATAAGCTTGATAAAGCTGCATCGGAGAAATGGTGGGCGCAGATCGCTAAATGGCGCAGCAAGAAGAGCTTTGCTTATAAACAATCGGGCAAAACCATCAAGCCGCAATATGCGCTGGACAGGCTTAATGCTGCTATCGCGAAGAAAGATGCATTTATTACAACCGATGTTGGTCAGCATCAAATGTGGGCAGCGCAATATCTAAAATTTTCCAAACCAAATCGCTGGATGACTTCGGGCGGGCTTGGCACCATGGGTTATGGATTGCCGGCAGCGATTGGTGTGCAAGTGGCTAATCCGAAAAAACCTGTGATTTGTGTTTCGGGTGAAGCGTCGATTATGATGAATATCCAGGAGCTGGCAACAGCTGTTCAATATCGTCTGCCAGTAAAGATTTTTCTGATGAATAACAGTTATATGGGTATGGTTCGCCAATGGCAGGAGCTATTCCACGGTAATCGTTATTCGGAAAGCTATGTTGAAGCATTGCCTGATTTTGTGGCACTGGCCGAGGCATTTGGCTTAAAAGGTTTGCGCTGTGAAAAGCCTGAAGATGTTGATAAAACGATTGCCCAAATGTTTAAAATTGATGGGCCGGTTATCGTTGATATGCATATTGACCGGGCGGAAAATGTCTATCCGATGATTCCTGCGGGCGCTGCTCACTATGAAATTGAGCTTGGCCCTGAGGATAAATTCAAGGTGGATGAAGAAGAAGCGAGGATGCAGGTATGACAAGTTGGGATGACTTAACAAGTAAACGTGAGAAAATACTCGATATTTCTAAACAATTTGGGGCAGAGAATATCCGTGTATTTGGTTCTGTTGCAAGAGGGGATGATACCGAGGATAGTGATATTGATTTTCTGGTGTCTATGCAGGAAGGGCGTAGTTATTTTGACTTGATTGATTTTCAGGAAGAGCTTGAAAGCATGCTTAAAAGAAAGGTTGATGTTCTGTCGGATAAGGGGCTTTATCACTTAATAAAAGGCCAAATTTTAAGTGAGGCGCGGCCATTATGAATAAGGATTATGTCTATCTTGGTCATATGATTGAATGCGTAGAACATATTGAAGAATGGATGCAAGAGGGTAAAGACGTATTTTTAAATGATATAAAAACAAAAGATGCAGTTCTACGAAATCTTCAAACTTTAGCGGAATCAGCAAAAAGACTAAGCGACGACATTAAAAGAAAAGAACCTGATGTAAACTGGAAAAAAATAATTGGCTTTAGAAACATTATAGTACACGACTATCTTGGTCTAGACTTAGATCTTGTTTGGTCAATAATGGAGTATGATTTACCAACTTTAAAATCTGCGATTGAAAAACATATATAGATAAAAAAATGACAAACATAAATATGAGAGATATGACACAAGAACGGCATGTTCTGGCGTTGATAGTTGATAATGAAGCGGGCGTATTAGGCCGTGTTGTTGGGCTATTTTCCGGCCGTGGCTATAATATTCACAGCCTTACCGTCTCTGAAATTGATACAGTAAAGAAATTATCGCGCATAACAATTGCAACTTCTGCACCACCGCACGTTGTTGCACATATCGTGACTTTGCTGGAAAAACTCATTCCGGTTCATAAAGTTCAGGATTTAACTATTCAAGGCGCGCATGTCGAAAAAGGCCTGACATTGCTTAAGGTTAAAGCCGCCGGCAATAAAAGAATGGAGATTTTGCACCTGGCTGATTCTTTTGGCGCAAAAGAGGTTGATTCCACTGATAAATCCTTTGTTTTCCAGCTGACGGATATTCCAACCAAACTTGATGAATTCATCGAATCTATGAAGCCATATGACATAATCGAATATGCCAGAACGGGAATTACGGCGATTGCACGGGGCGGTGAGGAGTTTTAATATCTATAATATTTTCTCGAAGGCTTGACCAAAAATCACTTTATCTTTCGCAGAAAATTCACCGATTTTTTTTAAGATAACCCGGTTATCCAGCGAAAATAATTTGAATCTAACCACAGATGGAACAGGGAGCCCTGCCTTTTCTAAATCGGTAATTGATACATCATTATGCCAGTTTGTGTTAGATGCGGTTGTAATCATCGCAAGCAACGAATGTCCGGACTTGCTATTAAACCCGCTATTAGACAAAATAAGCGCCGGTCGTGGCTTCATTTTGCTACTATCGGAGAAAGGAAAAGGAACAACAACGACATCCCATTTTTTATAAGTCATCATAAGCTCCTGAATCTTCATCAGAATTCCATTCGTCACTTAGAGAAAAATTCAAAGATTGCAGGAATAACAGGTCAATAGGCTCAATTTTATGCAAAACAACTTCGCCGGCGTCATTTATATCAAACTCAACTAAGTCACCTGTATCTAAGCCCAATTTACTCCTGATCGCCGCAGGTATGGTCGTTTGCCCTCTCTGAGTTATTTTTGATGAATACATACCTTACTCCATTATCCCAATGATACATTACTATCATACATCATTGAATATTTGAGGTCAATATGAAAATATTTTTGTTGCATATTGGCACCAGGCAGGCTATAATTAGTTAATAAATTAACCAATTAAGTGAAGCTTGATGCCAAAAAAAAACGTAATATTAGTAGATTTACACAACACTCTTGTAATGAGCGGGGAGTTTATGCCGAATATCCTCATTGATATGATTGATGGCTTTGATGTTGATCAGTTGGATCAGTCCATAAAAGATATTGAAATTGAAGGGATGGATTTAGATGAATTAAAGGAAAAACATGGCGACAAAACCTTACGTGAATTTCTAACAACTGGCAGCAAAGAAGAAATTTTCAGAGCCTTTACAGATATTACGGACAACGCTGAAACCAGAGACAAAGTTGATACATTTAATAGTAGCCTCCTGGAAAAATTAGGGCAATTAGATAAGGAAGCCGTGGATAACACAAGAGCTGCGCTGGAAAAACTTAGTGAACAAGGAGAAATAATTCTTCTAAGTAACAGCCCTAAATGGTTTTTGGAGGCAGCTTGCGAAGGGTTTGAATTTAGCGATTATATAACTCATTATTTCGGGCCGGAAGAGTTAAAAAAAGGTGATTTGGGCGTGCTATCACCTGAATTAGCCAAGGGAAAACTTAAAGAAAAATTAGGCCTCAAACCAACTGATAAATTAAATGTAGTCGCTGGATTTGGTGATTCCAAAGGGGATATGAAGGCTTTTAGATGCGCCGATAAGTTGCATTTAGTTGATAGTCAGGGATTTTCAGGGCAAGACGGAGCCATAAAAGGAATCGAAAACTCCATAAAAAGAACGGATCTAAAAGTTTCTAAGAATTTCCCGGAGGCGGTGGGTAAATTAATCGAGCAGCAAAAAGATATAGGCTGCAAGTCATTATAGGCTTGCTCGTATAAAACATAGGACTTACGCATGAAGTCGTCTTTTTGTTTGTTTTGTCGTTAAAAACAACCTAAAAATGCTCGTCATGCGTAAGTCCTAAAACATAAGCTATCTATCTTCAGCGAAGCCCTCCCCTAAAATAATAATATTAATAGTTGCAATTTACTTGTAAATCTCCTCTTATAGTAGAATTTTTGAATTAGTTGGAGAGTATTATGGCTAAGAAAGCATTAATTATTGACGATTCAGTTACTATTCGCGGTATGATCGGGGTGGCTTTCAAGCATATGGATTGGGAAGCTGTTGCTGCAGGAAATGCAGATGCGGCATTGCAGATGTTGGATCAGCATAAGGATGAATTTGATATTATAATTACCGATATAAATATGCCAGGCATGAACGGTATTGAATTAACGAGAGAGATTAAAAAACGTCCAGGTTCAAAAAATACACCCGTATTGGTTGTGTCAACCGAAGGCGGTGATGATATTAAGAGGCAAGGCAAGGAGGCCGGGGCGAGTGGCTGGATAGTCAAGCCACTAAAGCCAGAAGTTTTAAAAGCCGCAGTTAGCAAACTTTGTAATTTATCAGGGTAAAATCCAATCCTGCGTGAGTCCTAAAACTGCCCTGTTTGCTCTGCAACCAGATTTTGTAATTTTTCAAAAGCCCTGGCTTCGATCTGACGAACACGCTCACGGGAAATATTATACTTATGGCTAAGATTTTCCAGTGTTGATACAGGCTCTTTAAGACGACGCTCATTTATTATATCCTGCTCACGATCATTCAAACTTGCCATTGCTTTGGCAAATAACGAACGTTTAAAGTCCAAATCCTGCATGTTAGCGACAATGACTTCCTGATTATCCCCTTCATTTTCAAGATAATCAATAAGCTCGCCAGAGTTTTCCTCATGACCAATCATTGGTGCGTTTAATGACTGGTCAGTGTAGGCAATTCTGGAATCCATTTCCAGCACATCCTTTTCCGATACATCCAGCTCACTGGCGATAGTCGCCACATCATCGGGAGAGAGCATACTATTATCAATTTTATGCAGCTTGTTTTTCATTCTTTTCAAGTTGAAGAATAACTTTTTCTGCGCGGCAGTCGTTCCGATTTTTACCAACGACCATGAGTGCAAAACATATTCTTGTATAGAAGCCTTAATCCACCACATAGCATAAGTAGACAGGCGAAATCCTTTTTTCGGGTCGAATTTGCGAACCGCATGCATAAGACCAATATTGCCTTCAGAAATCATTTCAAGCATCGGCAATCCATAGCCTTTAAAGTTTGAGGCAATTTTTGCAACAAGACGCAAATGGCTGGTAACAAGCTGGTGCGCTGCGTTAATATCACCTTCATCCACCCATTTATGAGCCAGATCCTGCTCTTCTTCCTGCGTTAAATAAGGAAGTTTGCTGATTTGATTAAGGTAACTAGCAAGGCTAGTATCCATAGATATTGCTGGTAATGCCATTGTACTCATACTCTTAACTCAATTCTTGTATTTATACGTAATATTTAAGCTGTAAAAAAGAGATCACATTGATATATACCACACTATCAACTTCATTTCAACTTTTTTAGCTTATTTACCAGCTGGTTAATGTCATCGGGTAAATCGCTTATATACTCCATATAGGTACTGTTTCTAGGATGTTCAACCCCTATTTGACAAGAATGTAATGCCTGCCTGTTCAAGATCCGGATAAGTCCTTGAATTTCCTCGGAAAGATTTTTAAGAATTTTTCGCCGCTGTGATCCATAAGACGGGTCGCCAACCAGTGGGTGTCCGATATGAGTCATATGAACTCGTATTTGGTGGGT
>JAJRPW010000138.1 GCA_024280585.1 Alphaproteobacteria bacterium | reverse complement strand
CATTATATCCATCTTCATCTTTACTGAGATCATAGAGATTAAGTTTACTCAAGAAATCAGGTAATTCTTTTTCTACAAGATGATCAAGAGGAGTGCTGCTTTTAGGTTTCAATGCTCCTCTTAAGTCTTGGGTAACATCTCGTTCTGCTCTGCCTGTAGCAACTGCATAACGGAATATTTGGCCAGATGTTTGCTTCATACGGTGTGCTGTATGTAGATTTCCTGCTTTTTCCATTGGTTTGAGTGCTTGTAGTAATTCAGGTGGCGTAATTTCGCTAATTGGTTTCTGTCCAACAATAGGAAAAATATATCGAGTTAAGCGACTTAAGATCATTTCTGCATGTTTTGGTTGCCATGTATGAAGCATTTGAGAGTGCCATTCACGAGCAACAGCTTCAAAATTATTCTCATGCTGTATTGCATGTTCTATTTTCTTTTGACGCTTGTTTTCAACTGGATCAATGCCTTTTGCAAGCAGCTTTTGTGCTTCCAAACGCATATCGCGCGCTTCTTGCAATGAAATTACAGGATATTTACCAAATGCGACTTGCCTGCGCTTATTATTGAAACGGTAATTCATACGCCAATATTTAGAACCGTTAGCGTTTATCTCCAGATATAGGCTGCCACCATCTGAAAGGCGGTACATTTTCTCTTGAGGCTTTGCGTTTTTAATTTTTATATTATTCAATTTCATGTCAATTCTCCGAGTTTGGTTAAAATACAAGGTCATAGATACACAACGGTGAATGAACGTGTGCATCTATGAACAAAATACCGTGAATTTCCAGAAGGTTACACGTATTTTTTATATTTTTTCAGAGAATATTGCAAGGGATGAATAGGATGTTTTTAAATAAAAAATCATTGTCCACATTGTCCATTGTCTAAGCGTAGTAAGGTGATCAGGAAAAATGGCAGCATAAATTGCAGCATATGCATTTTATACTGTCATTTATGCTGTCAGATGTGCTGGTTGTGGGTAAATATGGAAGAATGAAGGTGAAATAACTACTGCATTAAGCCGTTGAAAACCAATGGTAAAACGAATAAAAGCGAACAAAATCAATAGGTTAAATGGTGATCCCTACGAGATTTGAACTCGTGTTACCAGGATGAAAACCTGGCGTCCTAACCACTAGACGAAGGGACCACAAACTGTGCGTGGCTACTTCTATATAAATTTTTCTATAAAATCAAGTAAAAACTTATTGGAGATCATTCAAATGTATAAATAACTTTATTTCCTGGCGAGACATATTCCAGACTTGCAGGTGCCATTCTTATAACGGCAAAACCCATGCCATTTTCCTGAGTGTTATTTTCTATTGATTGGTCTAAATATTTTTTCCAATCAAAACCACCACCCATATCTGTGATGGTTACTTTGGTCGCCGCACCTTCTTTTTCAACGCACATCTCAACAAATTTATCTTTATTATTCGACAAAAGAAGGCGTTCTTCTATTTTTCTTGTATAATCGCCAGATGCAATCCATTGGCTTTTTTCTGCGTGATCTACGCCAAGATTACCATGTTCCAGGGCATTTATCATTAGGTCTAAAAGAGCTGGTTCAATCATCTGCGGGCATGCAGAATGTGCAGCAACAGCACAGGCTATTGGACTTATTTCATCTAATTGCCTAAAAGAAAAATCTTCACCTTGCCCACACATTATCCTAGAATTCCCGCTTGAATTTAATTATAAAGATAGCCTCACTGCCCGCATCTTTATTATGGCCAGGCTGAATTCTATACATAACACCCGTTTTTAGGTTTGTCACCTCATTTATGGACGTAGAGTAGAACATTTCTATATCCGTCTCGCGCCCTGATGGAGTAAGATCCGCGGTGAAATCCTGCCTGTATATACTCCCATTCGCACTGGTATATATCGGCAAATCCAATGTGGCACTGCCTGAGCTAACCCGAAGCGGTTGTGAAACAACTAAGCCAATTTTATCATTCCTGCGTAAGTTGTTTTCTTTCGTAACACCCAAACTAAATGACTGGCTTTGTATTTCTGAAATATCGCTAATCAAAGATTTCGCACTCGTTTGCGGATATGAAATCCCAGCGTTATAAGCTCCAAACAGATTTATATCGGAAGATATATTATACTGACCGGAAACTCCATAAAACCATGTTGATGTTTGCTCACCAATGGCAAAAGCTCCGCTTGATTTAGTGCCAAGAAAGCTACCTTCTTCGTTCATAAAGCCTGCTTGTAAGCCTACGTTAAAATTATTGAGTGAGTAAGAAAAATCAGTTGCATAACCAGTAACATTATTTCCGGACTCTTGCGCCCCATAAAAACTAACTAATTTTGTTTTGAAATTTTTTCCTTCCATCTCGCTTATGAAGCTTTGCCCATTATCTGCGAATCCTAAAAATGGGTTGCCAGAGGATTTTTTACCGACTGAAAGTGAATTATCATATGCATCAATTGCACCAAATCCAAAAGATTCAGCCACCGGCACATTATAATTTACTGTTAATTTGCTGCTGCCGAGGTCAGATGTTAGAGAAACTCTTGTGGATTTTAGCAAATCCCCCTTGTTTGTTTTATTGAAATTATTTTTAGTAATAGTTTTGAAGCCAATTTTTATATTATCACCGAAGCTAATCTCGTCATCAAATTGCTCATCACCAAAAAATTTAAAGATGTCATCAAACTTTATTGAGGCGGAATTTTCTACAATATCAGAGAAGGAAACGGTATACGCCCTTTGATAAGCATCAAGAATTGCAAAACTGGCATTGGACGCACTAAACGCATCGCCAAATGCCGCATTTGCAGTTATTGAGGATTTCACCAAACCAATTAGTCCCCCGCCGCTAAGAGCAATTGAAGTTGCGCCAACTGGCTGGGTTGCTTTATCTAAATTCAATAGCCCATGGCCATAAATATCGTCAATTCCTGGCGCACCAAGGTCGGTTGCGGTCATAAGTAATATGTCATATATATCATCGGCTTTTAAATTCGGCGATTGTTCAAGTAATACTGCAATTGCGCCGCTCACATGCGGTGCTGCCATTGAAGTTCCATTTGAAATTGCATAATTATTATTAATATATGTAGATAAAATTCCCACTCCAGGAGCTACCATGCACCAGTTTTTCGCGACTCCGCAACGATTGCTGAAGCTTGCTATATTATTTTGTTTATCCACTGCTCCAACTGCTATTAAGGCCGCTGCATTTGTTAAATCATTAATTGTTGCGGCATATCCAGCTGGATAAATTGGGTCAGCCGCGCCATCATTTCCCGCTGCTGCAACTACAAAAACCCCTTTGTTAATAGCATATTGCATAGATGCCTTTATATCAGGCATTACACCAGCGCCGCCAAGACTTAAATTAATGACTTTTGCCCCGTTATCTGCGGCATATTCAATACCCAAGGCAATATTACTTGTAAAACCAGAGCCGCTTGCATCAAGAACTTTAACCGGCAAAATTTTTGCATTATATGCAATTCCGTGCATGTTATAACGCGATTGTCGCCCATCCTTTACCGCGGCTATAATACCTGCGACATGTGTGCCGTGACCTCTGTCATCACTGGCATCATTATCATTATTCTCAAAATCCCAACCTGAATTTAGTATATTTGCTTGTAAATCTGGATGGTCCAGTTGAACGCCGCCATCTACAACGCCAACAATAACGCCTTTTCCGGTATATCCCCGGCTATAGGCAATATCAGCTTTAACCTGGCCAATTCCATGTTGCTGGTTAAATTCGGATGGATAGAATATTGGCGCACGCCGGCCGCCGTTACCACCATTTCCGCCACCGTTATTTGGAGGTCTTCGAGTCGGAGGAGGGGAGGCACCAGGGCTGTCCTCTTTTGCGGAATCTTTTTTACCGCCACCACCGGCTGCGATTGCTGCGCCTGCACCGGCTGCCGCAACTCCGCCTGCGATTAAAAACGGACTGGTAATTCCGCCGGATGCAACTGCAGATGTAGCTGCGATTAAGCCTGTCAGACTCGCTTCTGTATGAATTCCAATTAGTGCGTTCGGGTTAATCACCCTGGCTACGTTGATATTTTTCGCCATGATTGCTTCCTGAAAAGCATTCAGATTACGTTTATTTATGATGTCTGTTTTTGCGTTATGTTTTAGCAGCTCTCTGGCAATATCTGAACGGCCTGTTTTTGCTGCAATATGTAATGCCGTGTTGCCTGCATAATCCTGCGAATTTATATTTTCGCCTTGATTCAACAAGGATTTTACTGCATCAATATCGCCCTTAACAACCTCTTCTATTAAAAGATTTGTATCATTTGCGTTTCTTATATTAATACTGGAATTTAAGGAGTTTTCGCCGGAAGTTTTGCCAATCAAACCCGCATGAGCCACACTGGAAAAGCTGGCTAATAAAAAAGCGGTGGTGGTAATTTTTGATTTAACAGACATAAGAATCCTACATGGCAACCTCTTGAATTTTAATACTAAAGTAAAATCATTAACAAATAGTTAATAAAGCGCTGGCTTTTTCAATTTTTAATTGAAATTTTGTAGGGCTCTTATAAGGAAGGGGAGTTAAACAGAAAAGCTGTTTCCACAGCCGCAATTGGCTGTAGCATTAGGGTTTGTGATTGCGAATGCTGCGCTGCCGAGTGTTTCGACATAATCTAGTTGTGAGCCATTAATAAATTCAATCGAAGTTTCGTCAATCACAACTTCAACACCATTTTTTTCAAATAAAAGATCGCTATCATCAACTTTGGCGTCAAAATCGAAGTTATATTGGAACCCAGAGCAGCCTCCACCGAGAACCGATATACGTAATTTTACGTTTTGATCGTCTTCGTCTTCGATCAATTTGACGATTCTTTTTGCTGCATTGTCCGTTATAGTAAAATTATTTTTGTTCATAAAAGTCCCTTCCTGCGATAGGTTTTGCATGAACTAAATTCTATATTTTGAATCATTCCAGCTTTAGTTGGAGTGATTCAAAAAAAATTAAGCTTGTTCATACAGAACAATTCTACTATCATTCCTTTGAATTAATAAGCATTCATAACATAGAAGGATCATTATGACAAAAGAATTAGTCGTTGAGCAGTTGGAAAGTGTTGTTTCGCTTTCCGAAGAAATTAATATTGGTCAGCACAATTTGGCGTCATATTCTTGTGACCCATTTAATAGCCACGGTCGTTTATTCGATGAGGAAGACAGCAATAATCGTTCAGCTTTCAGGCGTGACTGCGATAGAATTATTCATTCTGCGGCCTTTCGTCGTTTGGAATATAAGACACAAGTATTCGTGAATCACGAAGGAGATCATTATCGCACGCGCTTGACTCACAGCCTGGAAGTAGCTCAAATCGCCCGTTCTATCAGCCGTAATCTGTCATTGAGCGAGGATTTGGCGGAAGCAATGGCACTTGCTCATGATTTGGGGCACACGCCTTTTGGTCATGCCGGCGAGGAAGCGCTAAAGGAGGTTGCCGGTGAATATTATACGTTCGGGCACAACACCCAGGCGATCAATATAGTTACTAAATTGGAGCAAAAATATGCTCGCTTTGATGGTTTAAACTTGACATGGGAGTTGCTTGAAGGGTTGGCAAAACATAATGGTCCAAGAACCGGAGAGTTGCGCGATAAATCCAGGTATGATGGTACTTTACCGGATGTTATTGCCGAATTGGATGAAAAAATGGATCTGCAGCTTGATAAATATTCTTCTGCGGAGGCGCAAATATCCTCTTTTGCCGATGATATCGCTTATAATAACCATGATATTGATGATGGTTTGCGAGCTGGCTTATTTACTCTTGATGATGCAAAAGAGCTGCCTATGGTCGGGAATATGCTGCGTGAAATTCATAATGAATTCCCAGGGATAAGCCAGGATAGGCTGATTCATGAGGCCAACAGGCGCATGATTAACCGCATGGTCGTTGATTTAACGCGCCAGACTTTAAAAAATATTCGCGAAAATGACATAAAAACGGTTGATGATATTCGCAATCTTGGCTTCCCGGTTGTAGCATTTTCAAAGGGAATGCATGAAAATGTTGCTGCAATTAAGGCTTTTTTGAAAGAAAATATGTATAATCACTATAAAGTTTCGCGGATGACTTCCAAGGCGCGACGTGTAATTACTGAGCTTTTCGAGCTATTATTTAATGAGCCGGAATGCCTGCCAGGTCACTGGAGGGATGCCGCTCTGGATGCCAAGGATTCAGTTCGGGCAAAAATCGTGGTGGATTTTATTGCTGGAATGACCGATCGTTTCGCTATGAACGAGCATAAAAAATTATTTGATCTGGAATTTAGTGGTTAGAACCTGTTCAGAATATTTCTGTGACGTGGCGAAAATACTGTGTTTTCGAGCACCGCAGCGGAACGTACACGAAGTGCTTGAGCAGCGGAGTACAGGAAATACAGTGTTTACAGGTCTCACAAAAAGATTATGGACAGGTTCTTAGGCAGCCGGTGCGGCTCGTCCCATTGATTGCGCGCTTAAATTAGTAGCGGATGGCGGTGAAAAATTACCCAAATCCCCAGGATTGGCGTTTTTTACTTCGCTTACGCTGATTCCTGCTACACGTGCTTGTGTCTCCTCGTCAAGAATTTCCATCATAACCTGCTGCATTTGCGCCTTATGCGCCTCTTTTGCATCGGATAATTCCTGGCCGTTTTCTTTAACTTCCTGAGTGAAATCTAATGTATTTTTTGCTGATTCTCGGGATTTCTCTTTTTTATAGCCATCGCTTTTGCGAGTTAAATCTTCGCTATCTATTGCCATAGAGCCTTTACCAGAGGCTTCTTTTTCCAGTATTTTTGCCGCGCTTTTTTCCCGGCCATTTTCCGCCGATGCTTGTGAATCTTCACTAGTTGCATTGTTATCTTTAGGCAAAATTTTCCTCTTTTTATAAATTCATAATAATAGTATAACATATAAATATAAAAATTTCTTTACAATATTGTCATTTTTGCATAGTAAATATGTTTCGTTATGGGCAAAATTAAAATATTTTGGATTAATCCAGGAGAATACGTAATAAATGAATATATTCAGTAAGTTAAAAGAAAAAATTAATAAAATACTTGAAGATCTGGTGGCGTCAAAAGAGCTGCCGGAAGGCCTGTCATTTGAGGCTGTAACGGCGGAACCACCACGCGATTCGTCGCATGGCGATGTGGCAACCAATGCGGCCATGGTAATTGCCAAAAAAGCCGGTAAAAAACCGCGTGATTTGGCGGAAATAATTGCGGCAAAACTAAAGGAAATTCCTGCCGTTAAATCGGTTGAAATCGCCGGTCCTGGCTTTATAAATATGCGTCTTCACGATGAAATTTGGCATGATGTCGTCCTAAATATATTGGAAGAGGGCGTGGGCTACGGCAACTCCAATCTTGGTGCTGGAAAAAAGGTGAATATCGAGTATGTATCGGCAAATCCAACTGGTCCGATGCATATTGGTCATGCGCGCGGTGCGGTTTATGGCGATGCTTTGGCTCTGCTGCTTTTAAAAACAGGATATAACGTCACAAAAGAGTATTATATTAACGATGCCGGGACGCAAATTGATGTTCTGGCTGAATCGTCATATCTAAGATATCGCGAGGCTTTGGGGGAGGATATCGGCAAAATCCCTCAAGGATTATATCCTGGCGAATATTTAAAAATCGTTGGTGAGTCACTGGTCGAGGAGTTCGGCAAAGACCTGTTGGGCAAGAAAAAACACGAGTGGCTGGCGATCATACGACCGTTTGCTGTGGATAGTATGATGGTAATGATCAGAGCTGATTTAGCGCAGTTGGGCATAACTCACGATGTTTTTACTTCCGAAAAGGCGATTCAGGATTCCGGCAAAATTGAAGAATGTATCGATTTTCTTGATAAAAAAGGCCTGCTTTATCAGGGGGTTCTGGAGCCGCCAAAAGGCAAGACTCCAGATGATTGGGAATCCAGGACGCAAACATTGTTTAAGGCCACAGATTTCGGAGATGATATTGACCGAGCTTTGAAAAAATCCGATGGTACATATACCTATTTTGCAGCTGATATAGCCTATCATCTGGATAAAATTCAACGCGGGTTTAATAATATGGCACTGGTCGTGGGAGCCGATCACGGTGGTTATATAAAGCGTCTAAAAGCCGCGGTTTCGGCATTAAGTGACGGTAAGGCCGAGCTTGATGTTAAAATATCACAATTGGTAAATTTCATGGAAAATGGTAGGCCTATGAAAATGTCAAAACGGGCTGGAACCTTTACAACAGTGCGCGATGTGGTCGATGAAGTTGGCAAGGATGTGGTGCGTTTCATCATGCTCACCCGCAAAAATGATGCGGTTTTGGACTTTGATTTAGCTACAGTTAAGGAACAATCCAAGGATAATCCGGTGTTCTACGTGCAATATGCCCATGCGCGTGCAAAATCCGTCCTGAGAAATGCAGCGGTGGAATCCCCCGAGGCCGTGGCTCTTGCAAAAAATATTTCGAAAAAACATTTAAAACGACTTGATTCCGAAGCAGAATTGGCGTTAATTAAAATAATGGCATCGTGGCCAAGGGCGCTGGAAGCGGCCTCTGTTGCTAATGAGCCACATAGGATTGCCTTTTATTTACAAGAATTGGCTGCTGGTTTCCATGGGTTGTGGAATAAAGGAAAAGATGATGTTATATTGAGATTTATAGTTAAGGAAGATGTGGAGCTAACAGCGGCAAGGTTAGCCATGATTAATGCAATGTCGGACGTGATTGCGTCTGGTTTATTTATATTTAACATAGAACCTGCGAGGGAAATGCGTTAATGACGTTTGATCGTACCAATTTAAGCGAGAGATTGATCCAGGATTTTATTGATGAACATAGCGGTGTCGAAGAAGAAAAATCGGGGCGCAAGCTGCGATATTTACTGCCAATGCTCATCATAGCCGTCTTGGGCTTTATCTCATATGGCTGGTATTATGACAAATTTGCGATTAGCTCTACTGAAGAAATTGCTGTTCCTTTGCTTAAAGCGGCCGTAAAACCAGTTAGAATCAAGCCAGAAGACCCGGGTGGAATGGTTGTGGCCAATCGTGACAAGTCAGTTTATGACACTATTTCCAGCTCTAAATCGAAGAATTTGCCGGTGGTTACGCGTCTTGCTCCCCGGCCGGAAACCCCGGTGGCAAGGGAAATTATTGGTAAAGAACAAAATCTGGACGTAATTTTGGGCGATATCGCTGATAACATGCCGGGCGGAAAAAATAATAAAAATAAATGGCTGGCTCCACGGGAAAAGGCTGATAGGGATAAAAACAACGTTGAAAATATGTTGATTGTGCGCGCTGATATAAAAAATATTAGAGACGCTGATCAGGCAAAAAAAATCGTTAAAAAACTGGAGCTTGCAGCAGAAGACCTAACTGTGGAAGAGCCTAAAAATAGGAGGCGAGCGAGAAACCCTAGAATCAGACAAAAAATAAGCAGGAAACCTCAGAAAAACAAAGCTACGATTGCCGACCTTAAGATGGCACCAACTCCAAAAACAAGACAACATAAGCTGGCAATACCTGCAAAAAAACCGCAGAAAGGTTATAAAATTCAACTTGGTTCATTCAAATCGGAGAATGACGTAGCGGTAAGCTGGCGGAAAATAAGGAAAAAATTTCCAGGAATCGTCGGAAATTTAAGCTATTATACTGAAAAAGCTGACTTGGGTAAAAAAGGGGTTTTTTATCGTTTGAAGGTTGGGCCTATTAAAAAAGAGGCAAAAGCCCGCAAAATTTGCCAGGATTTAAGGGATAAAAAACAGGGGTGCTTATTTGTTAAGAGATAGTAACGCCGTAATTTTTGGCTTTTCAGGACTTGAGTTAACGGAAGAAGAGCGATTTTTTTTTAAGAAAATCAAGCCGTTAGGCTTTATATTATTCGCGCGTAATATTGATAACCCTGATCAGGTGCGGAAAGTAGTTTGCGGTTTGAAGGAGATTGTTGGCTGGGAATGCCCGATCCTTATTGACCAAGAGGGTGGAAGGGTTGCAAGGCTAAGGCCGCCACATTGGCGCGACTCTCCTAATATGAAAGTTTTTGCGGATATGGCTATTGATGATTTGGCGGCGGCTGAAAATGGCGTTTATTTGAACTACAATTTGATTGGTAAGGAGCTGGCAGAGCTTGGCATAAACGTTGATTGTGCGCCGGTTTGCGACTTATTATTTGACGATGCACATGACATTGTCGGCGACCGTTCTTTTGGATCAAGCCCCGAAATTGTCTCTAAATTAGCTCGAAAATGTGCGGAAGGCTTGATTGAGAGCGGGATT
>JAJRPW010000137.1 GCA_024280585.1 Alphaproteobacteria bacterium | reverse complement strand
CAAGAGCCAATTACGGGGTAAGAGCCACAATGTCGAACCCTGATATCGGTGATTTCAACTTACTATTTGGCCAGAATTACAGAACAAAAATAGATAACGGCTTTAGCAGCAGAAGTGGGCTTGATGATAATTTTTCGGATTATGTTGGTAGAATTGGTCATCAAAAGGGAGCCTTGCTTGATGTTGCTTATAGGTATCGAATAGATAAGGATGATATTTCGCTAAAAAGAAGCGCTATAACAGCCGGTCTTAATTTATCACCTGTGCGACTAAATCTGGACTATCTTTCTGTAGATGAAAACAGCGCATCTGATGATATAACAGGTACAAACAGAGAGATTATGTTGGCAAGTACCTCTATTGATATAACAAAACGCTGGACTTTATCGACAAATGGGCATAGAGACTTGGAAAATGATGAGTGGGTGGCAGCTAAAGCCGGTCTGATATATGCTGGAGATTGTGTTGATTTCCAGCTAACCTGGTTTAAAGAATTTACCCGGGACAGGGATATCAGACCAAATACCACATTATCATTTCAAATTTCATTAAAGAATCTGGGTTATTAGAAACATATGCAAAAAATTTTACTTTTTATTATAATTATTCTAACTGCGACATCATCCTATGCTAGGCAAGGTGCCAAAATCGCTGTAATTATAGGCGATAACATCGTATCGAATATAGATGTTGAGGATAGGCTTAAGCTGACTTTGTCATCCTCTGGCATAGATCCACAGAAAAGCGATAGGGGCAAATTTATTCCGCAAGTAATACAGATACTTATCGATGAGACTTTATACAGGCAAGAGGCGGAAAAACAACATATTAAAATTACAGACTCAGATATTAAATTATCACTATATAATCTGGAAAAAGCCAATAATGTTAAAGCTGGTGGATTTAAAAAATTTATTGCAAAAAGAGGCATTGATTGGAACGTATTTATTGATCAGTTAACGGCACAAATGCTGTGGAATAAGATTATTGCCCGCAAAATCAGACCTCAAATTACAGTAACTAATCGTGAAATTGACGAAAAAATTGAGGATATATCAAATAGTATAGGTAGCTCTGAGTATAATATTTCAGAAATTGTCATTCCTTTTGAAAAGGACAAAAGAGGTGCAGAAAAACGCGTAAAAGCCTTAGCCAGAAAATTATATGATAAAATAGATGAAGGTGCTGATTTTGGCGCGGTGGCAAAAGAATTTTCCCGCAATGTTAGCGCGAGTAAGGGTGGGGATATTGGCTGGATAAAGCAAAGGGTATTGCCGAAAAAAATTACCATGCAGATACGTGATTTAAATATTGGTGAAATTTCCAGGCCGATTAAAATGGGCGAAGAGTATCACATCATCAAATTTAATGGCAAAAGAGCCTTGATTAATGTCACCCCGGAAGACAGTGAAGTTGGATTCAAACACGCTTTCGTCCCAACAACTAACACAGGAGCCGCTTTGGATGCAGAAAAAAGACAGCTGGAGCAAAAGAGTAAATCCATAAAAAATTGTAAGTCTTTTGATGTCTTCGCCAGAGAGGTTTATTCTGAAATACCGCCTAAATTAATGATGGCGCAGATCAAAACTTTAAATGACGACATAAAAAATATGCTTTCCAGCACAAAGGTCGGTACAGTAACGCCTGTTATAAATTCTGATGAAGGGTTACACGTATTTTTTGTTTGCGAGAAAACTGAAGCAACACCGGTTCTGGCAGAGAAAGAAAAAATCTATAACATGATAAAACGCCGTAAAATTGAACTGCAAGCGCGCAAATATCTAAGAAATTTACGGAAAAATGCTGTAATCGATATCAGGATGTAAGTGATAGAATCCCTTCCTTCCCTCAAAGAAATAGTTAATCATTATCAGTTAAATGCCAGCAAGAAATTGGGGCAGAATTTTCTTTTTGATATGAATATCACCGATAAAATCGTACGCGCCGCCGGTCCGTTAAGCGATTTTATGGTTGTTGAAATAGGCCCTGGCCCTGGCGGTTTGACCCGTTCTATTTTAAATTCAAAAGCCACAAAAATTATTGCTATCGAAAAGGATGAGCGCTGCGTAAACGCCTTAAATGATTATCTGATTCCCGCTGCAGACGGGCGACTGGAAATTATACATGATGATGCGCTAAAAGGTGAGCTATATGAGCCTTTGGACGGTAAAATAAAGATTATCGCCAACCTGCCATATAATATTTCTACAAAGTTACTGTTTAACTGGCTGGCTTGTCGCAATAAATTTACCAGCCTGACTTTGATGTTTCAAAGGGAAGTGGCTTATCGAATTATGGCCAAACCAAAAACTAAAGATTACGGACGTTTATCCGTTAAAACACAATGGTTATGCGAGATAGAGCATCATTTCGATATTCCGCCCAGTGCTTTTTACCCGCCGCCAAAGGTCACATCCTCCGTTATAACCCTTACTCCAAGGGCTAAACCGCTGGCGCAAGCAGATGAAAGCAAGCTGGATCAAATATTGCGCGCCACATTCGGTTTGCGCCGAAAAACACTTAAATCCAGCCTTAAATCTATTTGTAAAGACCCAGCTTTAATATTAAAAGAAGCGAATATAGCAGAAAATTGTCGACCTGAAGAATTATCGGTAGAGCAATTTTGCCTGCTCTCCAGACTTATTTAGAAGGATTATCTTTTTTCTTCTGCGCTTGATGCTGCTGAAAAAGCGACGCAAAATCAATAGGATCAAGCATTAACGGAGGGAAACCACCATCACGTGTTGCATCTGCGATAATTCTACGAGCAAATGGAAACAACATTCCAGGGCAATATATCATCAAAATCGGTTCTTT
>JAJRPW010000136.1 GCA_024280585.1 Alphaproteobacteria bacterium | reverse complement strand
CCAGGCCTTACTTGACATATACACACTACAACGCGCTTTTAAAGAAACCGGTGGAATTAACGGCAAAAAAATAGCGATGGTCGGGGATTTAAAACGCGGCAGAACCGTCCGTTCTTTGTGTCGACTTCTTGCGCTTTATGATGATATAGAGCTATCTTTTGTGTCGCCAAAAGAATTCACTATGCGCGATGATATACTGGAGTTTTTGGATGACCAAAAAATCCCCTATGAAATAACTGAAGATTTGGAAGGTAATTTACCGAAATTTGACGCAATTTATTCGACTCGCTTGCAAGATGAACACGATAAGACTTCTGAATCGAAGGATATTGATTATAGTAATTTTTTTCTTATGCAAAAACATCTGCCACTTTTAAAAGAAACGGCCTCAATACTTCACCCCTTCCCCAGACGTGATGAAATCGATGTATGTATTGATAAAGACCCGCGAGCGATATATTGGAAACAGGCCAGAAACGGCATGTGGATTAGAATTGCACTCATTTTAAAGTTGTTTGGCCGTGATCAGGTTGTACTGCACCGAAGTTAGAATAAGTCCTAATTAAATAATACCATTTCTAGATCAAAGGTTTAAAGAAAACATGGCTTCCGGCATGACAAAAAATTTAGATGCATTTGCCATATAAGGCTTGTGGGGGTGGTTGCTTTGCCATATGCTGTGTATAGAAATTGTAAATTAAAATGAGGTTATTATGGGGTTATTAGTCGAAGGAAAGTGGGTAGACCAATGGTATGATACCAAAACTACAGGCGGCAAATTTGAACGCAAAGAATCTGCATTCAGGGATTTTATAGGGACGGAGAAATTTCCGGCAGAGAGTGGGCGTTACCATTTATATATCTCGCATGCATGCCCGTGGGCGCACCGCACCGCTATTTTTCGTAAATTAAAAGGGCTGGAAGAAATTATCCCAATTACGGTTGTGGATGCATTTATGGGTGAGAATGGTTGGGAATTGAGCGAAAATCAGGATACTCTCAACAATAAACGCTATATGCATGAGATTTATACGACTGCCAACCCAAATTATACAGGCCGTGTTACTGTGCCTGTTTTGTGGGATAAAAAAGAGCAAACCATTGTAAATAATGAATCTTCTGAAATTATCCGCATGCTAAATAGCCAATTTGATAGCATCACAGGAAATACCAAAAATTATTACCCTGAAAACTTGCGCGAGCAAATAGATGAGATAAATAAATTTATCTATAGCACTATAAATAACGGCGTATATAAAGCGGGTTTTGCCACTGCGCAAGACGTTTATAACGGTGAGGTGGCAAAATTATTTGATGCGCTTGAGACCCTTGAAAAGCGTCTCAATACGCAGCGCTATCTGGTGGGTGACACACTCACCGAGGCCGATTGGCGTTTATTCACAACGCTTTTGCGCTTTGACCCTGTATACGTCGGGCATTTCAAATGCAATATAAAATGCATTGCCGATTACCCCAATCTTTCGAACTATATCAAAGATTTATACCAAACTGAAGGCGTTGATGGGACTGTAAATATGGAGCATATAAAAACTCATTATTACACCAGCCATATTCAAATAAATCCAACCGGTATAATTCCTGCAGGACCTGAAATTGATTATAATGGTGCGCATGACCGCAATCGTTTCAGCAGTAAGGCGGCTTAAAAATCGCCCATATTTGTTCTGCTCTTTTTTAATATCATCATTTTCATAGTTCCTGCCAATTGAATAAGCCAGTGTCGTGACCTCTGCATAATGGGGGTTTTTGATAAAAGACAAAAGGAAATACAAGAACATCAGCCATCGAAAATTGAGGTTGCACTTTCAACATTATAAACAAAAATCTTGCCATCACCGGGGCGTACCGTGTGCGCATGTTCCTTTATGAGAGCTACAAGTTCCTCTACATGCTCATCACTACAAACGATTTCCAGCTTGTTGTAAGGCTGCAAGCTTCCAAGAATGTCTTGTTTAGCTTTTATGCCAAAACCATCGACCTTCGAAACGCTTATGCCGCTGACGGATGGCAACTCTCGAAGAGAGTGCATCACATCATTTAACTTTGCTGTGCGTATATATGCTTTAATTTCCTTCATTTTTAGTCTCCATTTGTTGGTTATTTTCTGGGGCGTTATCACCGACAATCCTATGCGAAAAGCGGCCATATAGTACCGGCAATACAAACAGCGTAAGCAGTGTTGAGGAGAACAAGCCTCCCACTACTACCGTTGCCAGTGGTCGTTGCACTTCTGAACCGATGCCTGTTGCAAGTAGCATTGGAATCAGGCCAAGGGCGGCTATAGATGCTGTCATAAGTACCGGGCGTAATCTTGATAATGCACCGTTAAAGACGGCATCATCAAGTCCCGAGCCTTCTTCCACCAGCAAATTAATCGCATTTACCATCACTACGCCGTTAAGCACAGCTACGCCAAATAGAGCGATGAACCCGATAGAACCCGGCACTGATAAATACTGACCCGATATGAACAATGCGGTGATGCCGCCAATCATAGCCAGCGGCACATTCAGCATGATAAGCGTTGCCTGACGTACCGAGCCAAAGGCAAAGAATAGCAGCAAGAATATCAAGCCAAGTGATATTGGCACAACGATCATCAGCCTGGCTTGCGCCCGTTGCTGGTTTTCAAACTGCCCGCCATAGACTACCGAATAACCCGGTGGTAATTTGACTTCCGATTTAATACGCTTGTTGATTTCTTCTACAAAACCACCCATATCACGCCCGGAAACATTCGACTGAATTACCACTCTGCGCTGCACATCATCACGGCGAATTTGCGGAGGACCAGCCTCGATAGAAACGGATGCAATATCGCCAAGGTTAACCCATGCACCACCTGGTGCTTGTATCACCAGGCTGGAAATAGCCTCAGGGCTTTTGCGATGTTCCTTTGCAAGACGCACATAAATATCATAACGCTCATTGCCTTGAATCACTTGTCCGGCAGATGCTCCGCCAATAGCATCAGATACCAGCGACATCACTTGCCCAACGGAGATTCCAT
>JAJRPW010000135.1 GCA_024280585.1 Alphaproteobacteria bacterium | reverse complement strand
TGACAAAATCATTGCCCAGCCAGCTTTCCAGATCCCGTATCCCTTCAATGGCTAGTGAAAAGACCATCTTTGCGGCTTTTAGGTATGTCTCATTGTTAGTCATATTTTATAGAATTCCTTCTAATTCAGGCAGCACATCAAATAAATCAGCCACCAGGCCAAAATCGGCTATTTCAAAGATGGGTGCGTTTTCATCTTTATTAATAGCGACGATGATTTTGCTATCTTTCATACCAGCAAGATGTTGAATTGCCCCGGAAATTCCAACTGCGATATATAAATCCGGCGCGACGATTTTCCCGGTTTGGCCAACCTGATGTTCATTGGAAATATAGCCGGCATCAACGGCCGCGCGTGATGCGCCGACCGCACAATCGCCGATTTTTGCTACAACCGCATCGATTAATTTGAAGTTTTCTTTTGCCGCCATGCCGCGCCCGCCGGAAATTACTACGCGCGCGCTTGTTAAATCAGGGCCTTCTGAGCTTCCTCCGTCTAATTTTACGAATAAAGATAGGCCGCTATCGCCCTTTGAGTCTATGTTTACAACTTCTGCGCTGCCGCCATCGCCGGCTTTTTCAAAGGTGGTTGTACGAACGGTTAATATTTTTATTTTATCGGCGCTTTGCACTGTTGCTATTGCATTTCCTGCGTAAATCGGTCGTTTGAATGTGTCAGCGGATACAATTTCCAATACATCTGTAATTTGCGCCACATCCGATAAAGCTGCGATTCTTGGCATAAAATTTTTGCCGAATGTGTTGGATGGTGCGAGGATATGGCTGTAATCACCGGCTATTGCGACTACCAAATTGGCCAGATTTTCTGCGAGAGCGTGTGCATAAGCGGCATCATCTGCGTTCAACACCTTCGCCACTCCATCTATTTTTGCAGCCGATTCAGCAACTCCCGCCGCGCCTTTTCCTGCAACGAGGATATTTATATCGCCGCCGATTGCTTTTGCGGCCGACACGGTATTTAATGTCGATGGATTAAGGTTTTTATTATCGTGTTCGGCTATAACTAATATTGTCATTATAATACCCCTGCTTCTTTGAGTTTTTCGACCAGTTCTTGTGTATTTTCAACCTTAATTCCGCCCGAACGCACCGGCGGCTCTTCGACTTTTAAAGTTTTTAAGCGCGGGGTCATATCCACCCCGTAATCCTCTGGAGTCTTTGTATCCATTGGTTTACTGCGCGCTTTCATGATATTCGGTAACGCGGCATATCTTGGCTCATTCAGGCGTAAATCCGTTGTGATAACTGCTGGAAGTTTAACAGATATAGTCTCATTTCCAGCATCAACTTCACGGTCAACTTCGGCCTTATCACCGTTTATAGTGATTTTTGAGGCGAATGTTGCTTGCGGCCAGTTTAGCAGCGCAGATAGCATTTGTCCGGTTTGGTTATTATCGCCGTCAATCGCCTGTTTTCCTAATATAACTAGGCCTGGGGATTCTTCAGCTACGATCGCTTTTAGGATTTTTGCAACGCCAAGCGGTTGGGTTTCCACGTCAGTTTCGACCAAAATCCCGCGGTCAGCGCCCATTGCCATTGCCGTTCTGATTACTTCTTCTGATTTCGCCACGCCAATTGTGACCACAACTATTTCTGTCGCTGTTCCTGCTTCTTTGAGTTTTATCGCCTCTTCAACGGCGATCTCATCAAATGGATTCATCGACATTTTGACATTCGCGGTTTCGACAGCTGATCCGTCGGCTTTGACCCGAACTTTGACATTGTAATCAACAACCCTTTTTATAGGCACTAAAATTTTCATTAATTTGGTTCCTTGTTAAAAATTATTCCGCATAGATAAAATAAAACGCCAAAAGGCATATTATTGCCAAAAACTGCACCGCGACGCGGGCGATCATAAGCTTATTGCTGTATTTTTTGTTAGTCTCTCCGCCCTTGGCCATAACCACTAAACCGGCGATTAAAACCAGTAAGGTTAGGAATATCAGGCTAATTACTATCGTGCTCATGCTTTCTCTACCATAATTGTAAGTGTCCATTATCCACTTCAAATCACCCGCGTCAATAGTGTTGTGTTGTAAAATTAAGCTATTGACAATGTTGGATTTATAAAACACTATGAGCGTGGGCTGTGCATAACTATGGAAGAGTCATGTCAAAGGAAGACCAAACTGGAAAACGTAAAAATTTTAAAGCGGATGAGCGTTTTAAACGGGCTTTGCTTGCAAAAATTAAGAAGATAAAAATCGAATTTCTGACCCACTATGAGTATATCCACGCAGAGGATAATCCACGGAAAAAACGTACTAAAGCTGGCATGATAAAAGAAAAAAGGGAGCTGGAGAAAGAGTTTCTGATATCTATGGAGCTGGCAGCAAGAGGCAGCGCGAGCGTTAATCCCGCCTTTAAAAAACATTGCGAAGGCCAGGGGGTGGATTTAAAGGATGCTGCGACGAGAAATATTCTGCAACAAGAAGTTGAGAAAATGATGGCTATACATAGGTAATAAAATGTTTAGAAAACTACGAAATTTAAGTAATGATTCCGATTCACTTAGGCGTGAATTTTTGCGCTATCATCAGGTTTTTAAGACTCCACGTCGGCCTAAAATCATTCTTCCAGAAGGGCTGGATGAATCGCAGATTTTATCTCATATTTTTACATATACCGATGGAATTATTTTCGGTGAAGAGCATTTTGATAATGTAAGCGCGGGGTTTTTAGCCGAGCATATGGATTATCTGGTGGATATTGGCGTTGACACGTTTTTCTTTGAAGGTTTGCTTTATGGATTTGAAAATGGTGCATCTTACACAAGAGATGTTGCTGATAGCGTACATGAAGAATATCAGGCTTTAATAGAGAAGGCCAAGTCAAATAGTATAAAAATCATAGGGTTAGATAGTATGGGCTGTAAGCGCGGGGAGGGCGTGACGCGCACTATTTTCATGAATGCACACGCGCAAGGTGTTATAAATAGTACCAAAAAAGGTAAATGGCTGGCGCTTGTCGGCATGATGCATTTAAATGATTGTGAGTATATTTGCCCGAAAACACTGGAGAAATATGGGGTTAGGGGGTTGGCTGAATTTACCGGGGCGGCCAGTATGATTTTAAAAGAGGCGTATGGTACTGAAAAATATATAGAAACCGATGTTTCGTATGAGGCCTTGCCTGCGAAAAAAATCAATGCCGATTTTCTGATGGGAGTGCATTCTTACAAGCGAATTCCATTGGAATTGCGGGGGAAGCGGCTTACTAACCACGTGAAGGAATTATCCGAGAAAACAGGGTTCGATGTGACTTATTTTGACATTGATACATTCGCGAAAAAACATCCAAAAGCGGGGTATTATAAGGGGTTTATATTCGCGCTTGCAATGAAGGAGGCGCCGCGCGAGCTTGAGCGTATTAAATATGATATACTCACAAGATTTAATATTTATAATAGTGGGGCTTTTTTAAATAATCACTGGCTGGATATTAAGATTAGCGGTGATGAGCTGATTTTTTCTTGCCATTTTGATATAATTGAGTCAGTAACGTCGGTTATTGATAAAGTTTGCGAGAAAATTATAGCCTAATGCCCGATCTAGCTGTTTATATCCACTGGCCTTTTTGTCTGTCAAAATGCCCGTATTGCGATTTTAATTCGCATGTGGCCGCTGCAATTAATCACGAAAAATGGAATGAATCATACCTGACGGAGCTGGATTATTTCGCTGATTATTTGCAAAATAAGCGGATCACGAGCATATTTTTTGGTGGTGGAACCCCAAGTTTGATGCCGCCTTTTATAGTGGAAAATATTATTAATAAACTGGCCAAACTGGCGAAAATCTCTGGTGATATCGAAATTACGTTGGAGGGGAATCCGACTTCGGTTGAAAGTGATAATTTTAAAAATTTTAAAAATGCTGGTGTAAATCGCGTTTCTCTTGGCGTCCAGGCGTTAAATCAGAAGGATTTAGCATTTTTGGGGCGGGAGCATAGCGTCGATGAAGCCTTGCAAGCGGTTGATAAAGCTGCAAATATTTTTGATAATTATTCCTTCGATTTGATTTATGCGCGGCCTGGACAGGGTTTGAAATCCTGGGAAGATGAGTTGCAAAAAGCCTTGAAATACACGGCAAATCATATGTCTTTATATCAACTTACCATCGAAAAAGGCACGCCGTTTTATGCGCAATATAAAAGCGGAAATTTTCAGATTCCATCGGATGAAAACGCCGCGGATCTGTATAATTTAACCAATGAAATTATGGCGGATTTTGGCCTGCCGGCATATGAAATATCCAATTATGCGCGGGCAGGGTTTGAGTCGAAACATAACCTAACATATTGGAAATACAGAGATTATTTGGGGGTGGGGCCGGGAAGTCATAGCAGGATATCGTTAAATGGCAAAAAAAATGCAATTATGATGACTAATAACCCCGAAAAATGGCTGAATCTTGTCGGGCAAAAGCAAAATGGCATACAAATCCAGAATATTTTAACTTCCGGTGAGTTGCTAGAAGAGGTTTTAATGATGGGATTGCGTATAAAAGACGGGGTTTCGTTGGTGGATTTCAGGACAAATACCGGCCAGAATTTGCTTGATTCGCTTAATAAAAACAAGTTCGAATTATTTATAAAGGAGGGTTTCTTGGTTTTGGAAAACGAATCTCTAAAAGCTACAAACAAAGGTGTTTTGCTGCTTAATTCAATTATTGGAGGTTTACTGAGTTAATCTTCCTCTTTATTAATTAGATCCGATTTACGTCGCTCATTGCCTTCGGGCGGCGATTCTGTTTTCCTGCGACGATCCGGCCCGGAATAGCTTCTGGAGATTATAAAATTTCTTGGATTTAAGGAAATAGCTTCAAGAAGTGCTCTTAATGTTATGATATTAAACGGCTTTAGTAAAAATTCGCTGGCGCCGGCATCTCTGGAATTCGCGACATCTTTCTTGCTGGCATTTGTTGCTATCATAAGCACGGGAGTTTTGGCATTAACTCCTTTTAAATTAGCCCTGCGTTCTTTTATAACTCCGGCGGAGGGGACATAATCAACGTCTTTTTCAATGATTATCAGCTCAACCTCATTAGTCTCTAGAAAACATCGGGTTTTTCCAAGGCTATGAAATGCCCTGACATTCTGGACACCGACCTGAAACAAGATTTCTTTGGTGAGCTTGGCGGAAGTTATATCACTGTCTATTATTATTACAAGGTCTTCTTTATCGAACATTTTCACTCCTTTGTATAATTATTGTACCAAAAACTTGTTAATAAATCGTTAAAAAGGAGCGGTTATTTAATAACAAATTAACTATTTGTTAATTAACCTGCGTTATAATTCAACTAATAATTGAAATATAAAATACGGTTAAGAATGTTTATCAGAGAAGGTGTCAACAATAACGACCGAAATACGGCCTGTGACCGTAGCGTTCCTGCTTTGCCCGGTTCTGCGTATAAAAAATCTCTTGGCCGGCGTTTATTTTCTACAATATTGGCTGATTTGAACCATTTTTCAGACCTTACTAGTGACCTGCTGAATTTTTACAACTTAAAAAAACATAAAATAATCGGGGTGGATATCACTCCACACTGCATTTATGTATGTGAAATTGATGCAGTCAAAGGCAAAAGGGTGCTGACAAGTTTAAATTCGGTGTGTATGGAAAGCCGTTTTATGACGGAAGATATACTAAATCACCCCGATGAATATTCCCAAAGTCTCCAGGATTTGCTGGAAGAAAGCAATATAGATACGAAAAATATAGCGCTTTCGATCCCGGTTTCAAATTCAATAGTTAAAACTGTTACGTTGCCAAAGATGGATTCTGCAGAAATACAGCAGGCTCTGAAGTTTGGCACGTTATGGCAGAGCTTCATGAATATGGATCAAAACCCCGATGAATA
>JAJRPW010000134.1 GCA_024280585.1 Alphaproteobacteria bacterium | reverse complement strand
TTCATCCATTCCATCCAGGTCTGCGGGGGATCTGTCACCGGAAATTACAATCTGTTTTTTATCGTCAAGCAATGCATTTATAGTATGAAAAAATTCCTCCTGCGTACTTTGCTTGCCGCAGATAAACTGGATATCATCAATCATAAGAACATCGACGCAACGAAAATGTTCCTTGAACGACATTATGTCTTTGTTACGCAAAGAGCGTACAAATTGGTACATGAATTTTTCAGCGGAAAGATAAACAACCCTGCGAGATGGGTTAGACTGACGTATGTGCCAAGCGATTGCATGCATAAGGTGGGTTTTGCCCAGGCCAACACCGCTATGTAGAAAAAGCGGGTTGTTGCCAGGAAGCATATCATTATTTTCAGCTATGGATTTAGCAGCAGCGAAAGCCAGCTCATTGGATGGTCCGATAATGAAGTTTTCAAAGGTAAAACGTCGATCAAGCGGCGATCCAAGAGCGTCTTTTTCCTCGGCATTTTCAGCTGTAGTAAGCTTACTGATTATAGCGGTTGTGTTGCTGCGCGCGATTTTAGGCGACGTATTTTTTTGCCGGATAACAATATTAATGGATTTAACTGTAGAATCGGCCTCATACCAGAATTTTCTGATTTTGGCATTATAGTTGTTGATAATCCACTCGCGAATAAATCTGGTTGGTGCAGAGAAGGTTGCTTCTGACCCTTTTATACCGATAAAATCAAGGTGTCTTATCCAGCTTTTAAAAATCGCATCGCCATATTCTTTTTTAAGGCGATTTTGTACCTCGGCCCATGCAGAATTATTATTTTGTTTTTCGTCTATTCTAGCAATTTTTACCATCATTAACTTCTCTCCCAAGGAAGGTTTGTTGCTTTCCAGCCATCTGTCGAGTTATCATCGGAGCTTGCGCTTCCTTCGAAACCATTAGATATATTGAAACATCTTTTGTAGCCAAGTTTTGTCATAAAACATGCAGCATCTTGTGATCGTTTTCCGCTTTTGCATAAGAAAAAAATTGGTGCATTTTTGTCCGTTACACCCGCGCCTTCAACCTCTTCGGCGAATTTAGAGTTGATTGCCATGTCTGGCTCAACAAGCCATGAGACGAAAGTTGGTGTTTTGGATATGGATGATAAATCAGGGCGGCCAATATTTGACCATTCAGCAGGTGTTCTCACGTCAATTAAGACCGCAGAACTATCTGACTCCAGAATTGTCCAGCTTTCACTCGCTGATATATTTTCAGCGTAATCTTTTTCAACTATTGGTTGTTTAATTTTGAAGTCAGAACCATTGCTTCCCATAGTGGCAAATCCCATGCGTTTATAAAAATTAGTGGATCTAACTGATTCCGATTTATCGTCCCTTGATGATCTATAAATGCACAAATTTTAGCTGTGAGTAAACTCTTTTTTTTGCTTTTTTTTAAATAAAATCATTGACAGGGCTGCATCCCAAAGCAGCTATAGGAGTCAAGAATAAAAAAAAATTACTGCATTTTTTATTTAAAGGATAGTTAATTTGTTAAGTAATTTTTATGTATAGAATGTAAGATATTACGAAGCTGCCTAAAGGTTACTAATTTCGACCAATTTGAGCAAAGCATCATTGGCCGCGCCTGTTTTTATGGCTTTTGTTGCCATCTTAAGACCCTTATTGATGTCCTTGGCCTTTTCGGCAACAACCAGGCTTGCAGCTGCATTTAGCAGGGCTATATCTCTATATGCATCAGAACCGCGGCCGAGCAAAACCTCGCGTAATTCTCTGGCATTATGCGCCGCATCGCCGCCTTTTAAAGCTTGAGATTCGACAATTTCAATTCCGTAATCTTCCGGGTCAATCTTAAATGTAACTATTTCTTCATTTTTAAGGCTGGCAACATAGCTTATTCCTGTTGTTGTAATTTCGTCCATGCCGTCAGACCCATGCACAACCCATGCGCTTTTTGTTCCCAACTCTTTTAATACGTGCGCTAAAGGTTCAATCCATTTTTTTGAATAGACTCCAAGCAGTTGATATTTTGCTGCTGCCGGGTTAGATAGTGGGCCTAAAATATTAAAGATAGTACGCACGCTCAATTCCTGGCGGACGGGGGCGACATGTCTCATTGCCGAGTGGAACTTTGGTGCCATCATAAAGCAAATGTTAGCCTCATTAATGGCTTGCTCCATTAGGCTGACATCAGCGTCGAGATTAACTCCTAATTCGCGTAATACATCGGCTGATCCAGACTTTGAGGAGATAGAGCGGTTGCCGTGTTTTGCAACTGGTACGCCGCAAGCTGCAACAATAAAAGCAACAGTTGTCGATATATTATAACTGCCTGAGCTATCGCCACCCGTTCCGCAAGTGTCAAGGCTTCCTTCCGGCGCATTAATTTTCCCGGCTTTGGAGCGCATAACTGTTGCTGCGCCGACAATTTCCTCGATAGTTTCTCCTTTCATGCGCAAAGCAACAAGCAGGGCGCCCATTTGTACCGGAGTTGCACCGCCATTCATTATCATCTGGAAAGAGCGAGCCGCTTCAACATGGCTTAGGTTTTCCCTGCGGATCACTTTTTCGATATATTTAGTTAATTCATGCATTTTTTATCTCCAAATCACACCAGACCGGCGCGTGGTCGGAAGGTTTTTCTTTGTCACGAATTTTTGTATAAACGTCCGCTGAAGTAGTTATGTCAGCAGCTTCCGGCGATAAAAGCAGGTGGTCGATACGCATCCCGTGGTTTTTTTGCCATGATCCTGCGCGATAATCCCACCAGCTAAACTGTTGATTATTATCATTAACTGCGCGATAAGCGTCGGTTAAGCCAAGCCCAAGTAATTTTCGATATTTACCTCGTTCAAATGGGTGATAGCAAGTGGTTCCGTCAAGTTTTTCCGGATCGAATACGTCGATTGCTTCTGGCGCGACATTATAATCACCACCAATTACCATTATTTCGTCATAGGATAGTAGCGTTTTTATATGGTCATGTAAGCGGTCGAAAAATTTTAATTTATACTGAAATTTATCCGAATCGGGTGATTGGCCATTTGGTACATAAACACTGGCAACACGAACTGCCTTGCCAGCCGTTGATATAACCGCTTCGATATAGCGTGCTTGCTCATCGGAATCATCACCTGGCAGAGTTTTTACCACATCATCAATCGGGTGCTTTGATAAAATTGCCACACCATTATAGGTTTTTTGGCCGTGAGCTGCGATATTATATCCTGCTTCTTCGATTTCCATATAGGGAAAAGCGTCGGTTATACATTTTAATTCCTGTAAAAGCAG
>JAJRPW010000133.1 GCA_024280585.1 Alphaproteobacteria bacterium | reverse complement strand
TAATAGCTTCCGCCAAGGCATGTTTTTTGTGTAAAGCAAATTCTTGTCAACCGGCGCTATTACCAGAAAAACACTATATATAGTGGTGTCAAGATTTTTTTATACAAAATATATGCTTTTTTATGTTTTTTTGGGTGGACTATGGATTTGAAAATTGTTAAACTGAATTTAATAGCGAAAACACAACATGTAGTTGTATCTGTCCTGCGTGATGGCTGTATGTAGTTGTTTTTCGGGTTGCTAAGGTATATAAGGGGAAGGAAATGAGCGTAAATATTGATTCTATTAAGGTTGATCGGTCAAGAGACGATAATCTTACAAATTTTGGCAAGGCTGTGCTTGTCGATCGTTATTTGTTGGAAGGCGAGGATTTTCAAGGGTTGTTCGCAAGAGTGGCGTCTTTTTATGGCGATGATGAAGCGCATGCGCAACGTTTGTATGACTATATGAGTAAGCTTTGGTTTATGCCGGCCACGCCGATTTTGAGTAATGGCGGGACGAAGCGAGGGTTGCCGATCTCATGCTTTTTAAATGAAACACAGGATAGCCTGGCTGGGATTGTTGATTTGTGGAATGAAAATGTATGGCTGGCCTCGCGTGGCGGCGGCATAGGCAGTTACTGGGGCAATTTGCGCGCGATTGGTGAAACTGTTCGCGGTAATGGCAAAACATCGGGCGTGGTGCCTTTTATAAGGGTGCAGGATTCGCTTACTTTGGCGATATCACAAGGGTCTTTGCGCCGTGGAAGCTCGGCGGTTTATCTGCCTATATGGCATCCTGAAATTGAGGAGTTTATTGATATAAGGCGTCCAACTGGTGGTGATCCGAACCGTAAAGCTTTGAATATACATCATGGCATCGTGATTTCCGATGATTTTATGAAGGCCGTTGAGAATGACGATATTTGGGAACTAAAAAGCCCTAAAGATGATTCGGTTGTTTCTATTATGAAGGCGCGGGATCTTTGGGTGAAGTTGCTTACAGCGCGGCTTGAAACCGGCGAACCTTATATGCTTTTCGAAGATAATGTGAATAAAAATCTTCCCGAAAGTTATAAGCGGCTGGGTCTGAAAGTTAAGACATCTAATCTTTGTAGCGAAATCACTCTTGCTACGGGTGAGGATCATCTTGGCGAGAATAGAACTGCTGTTTGTTGCCTGTCATCTGTTAATTTAGAGAGATATGAGGAATGGGAAGATCACCCGACATTTATAGATGATATCATGCGAATGCTGGATAATGTGCTGGAAGATTTTATTGAAACAGCGCCTGTGAGTATGAAAAAAGCGGCTTATTCAGCCAAGCGTGAGCGCAGCATTGGCCTTGGGGCTATGGGATTCCACTCGTTTTTGCAGTCCAAGGGAATTCCGATGGAATCAGTGATGGCCAAAGTGTGGAATAACAGGATATTCAAGCATATTAAAGCCAAGGCTGACCGTTCTTCGGAGCTTTTGGCGGAGGAGCGTGGGGCCTGTCTTGATGCACAAGAGGCTGGGTTAATGGAGAGATTTACTCATAAATTATCGGTGGCGCCGACAGCGTCGATTTCAATAGTTTGCGGTAATTCTTCACCTGGGATTGAGCCGTTTGCGGCAAATAGTTTTACACAAAAAACTTTGACCGGCTCTTTTGTGGTACGTAATAAAAATCTGATTAAATTGCTGGACGAAAAAGGGCATAATAATGAGGACACATGGTCTTCTATAGCAACGCATGAAGGATCAGTGCAGCAGCTGGATTTTCTGGATGAGAATGAGAAGGATGTGTTCAAAACGGCTTTCGAGCTGGATCAGCGCTGGGTTATTGAACATGCAGCGGATCGAACTCCTTATATTTGCCAGGCGCAATCTGTGAATGTATTTTTGCCTGGCGATGTTGATAAAAGTGAGTTGCATAATGTGCATTATTCTGCCTGGAAAAAAGGTATGAAGAGCCTTTATTATTGTCGATCAACCTCGATTCAAAGAGCCGAAAAAGTGTCGCATAAAGTTCCTGATATTGCTGCTTATGCCGAACAGGAAGTGAATGTGGCTTATAAACAAAAAGAATATGATGAGTGTTTATCTTGTCAATAGGTGCTGCATCGTAGTTTTTACAATATATCAAAAAGAGAGAAATAAATGTCGTTACTAAATGCAAAACCTATATATAAACCATTTGCTTACCCTTGGGCGTATGAAGCGTGGCATACACAGCAAAAAATTCACTGGCTACCGGAAGAAATCCCGATGGGTGATGATGTTAAGGATTGGCGTTATAATATAAGTGCATCTGAAAAACACCTTTTGACGCAGATTTTCCGTTTTTTTACGCAAGCGGATATTGAAGTGAATAACTGCTATATGAAGCATTATTCACAAGTATTTCAGCCTACGGAAATTCAGATGATGTTGTCGGCTTTTTCAAATATGGAAACAATTCATATCGCCGCTTACTCGCATTTGCTTGACACTATAGGCATGCCGGAAGCTGAATATATGGCGTTTCTGAAATATAAGGAAATGAAAGATAAGTATGA
Organism: Alphaproteobacteria bacterium; assembly: GCA_024280585.1. Taxonomy (GTDB): domain Bacteria; phylum Pseudomonadota; class Alphaproteobacteria; order Rickettsiales; family UBA6187; genus JAJRPW01. The sequence continues at coordinate 7,959 of JAJRPW010000133.1, read as the reverse complement.
CTATATGCAAGGGTTTCATGTCAGGGATAAGCATAATATAGCGAAAACTCTGGCAGTTTTTGGTGCATTTACAGAAGGTTTGCAGCTTTTTGCGTCTTTTGCGATTTTATTGAATTTCCCAAGGCATAATAAAATGAAGGGGATGGGGCAGGTTGTGACGTGGTCGGTGCGCGATGAAAGTCTGCATTGCAACTCGATAATCAGGTTATTCAAAACTTTTCTTGCGGAAAACCCGGAAGTTGATACTGATGAGTTGAAAAAAGAGCTATATATTGCCTGTTCGACTATTATAACGCATGAGGATGCATTTATTGATCTGGCGTTTGAAATGGGTGATATGCAGGGCATGACGGCCGATGATGTGAAGTTGTATATCCGATATATTGGTGATAGGAGGCTTATGCAGCTTGGATTACAGCCGATTCACCATATCGAAAAAATCCGCTGCCTTGGATTGATGAAATCCTCAATGGTGTCGAACATGCTAACTTCTTTGAAAACCGGGTTACCGAATATACCAAAGCTGCGACAACAGGCAGTTGGGACGATGCTTTCGCTGGCATGGACGCTAAAAAAGAGCTGGAAAAGGTTTAGAACCTGTTCGTAATCTTTCTGTGACGGCCTGCAAATACTGTCTTTCCTGTGCTTCGCTGCTCAAATACTTCGTGTACGCTGCGCTGCGGTGCTCGAAAACGCAGTGTTTTCGCCGCGTCACAAAAAGATTCTAAACAGGTTTTTAGGAATCCGTTGTGATTTGGAAAGTTCCTATTTTATATGGTTACTCCATCACAATATCGGCAGCTTCTATTCCTTTCGATCGCATGAAAGTAAATAGTGTCATTAATTTGTCTATTGTAACAGTCTTATCTCCGAATATTACTACTCGTTTTTTATCAGAAGCGTTATATTTACTAACCAATGCGGATTTAAAAATGCTGAAATTGTTAAATTTAGTATCGTTTAATGCCCATTTATTATTTTCTGCAAACAGAGTAATTACTATGGAATTATTGTCTTTTACGGATTTAGTTACATTGTTTTTATCCTCGGGTAATGTGATGTCAAATACTTGAGGCATACTGTTTATAGTAAGCACAAGAAATATAATAAGCATAAACATTACATCTAGCAGAGGTGTTAAATCCGGCATTAAATCCGTTATCATATCGTCACGCTCAGATGTCGATAATATATCAATCATAGCTGCACACCTTCGATTTCAAGTGATAGTTTATTTAACCGACTTTGATAGATGGCTATTCTTTTTTCGCTGGCACGAGCAAATAAAAATGCGGCTATCAAACATGGCAATGCTATTATTAGTCCAACTGCGGTTGTTGTCATGGCCACCCACAGCCCATCGGCTATAAGAGCTGGATAGACAGGACCATCATGCAGAGATATTGTTTTAAAAGCACTGATAATTCCGATGACCGTTCCAAGCAGACCAAACATTGGACTTGTTACAGCAACGATTCGTAGTAATTTTATACCAAAGTCATGTGGCCTCTTAGCTTCCATAAGTAAGTGGGTTGCTATTTCATCCCTGATTTGTTTTGACTGCGTCTTGTTTTTTTCTAAAGTTTTTATCAAACCGGCCAACACGGGGCACGAATCAATTTTTGGGAGTTTTAAGTGAAAGACAGACTTTTCCACTATAATTGCCATTCCTACAAGCGATAATAATAAAAGAGGTATACCCAGAGGCCCTATATATTCTAACTGTTCTATCATTTTTGTTCCCTTATTTGATTATAAATTCAACAGGCACTTTTACCCAGCTTAGCACAGATTTTCCATTTATATATGTTGGTCGGAATTTCCAGTTCCACACGGCATTAACAGCCGATTTATCAAGTGAATTAAAACCCGATGATCGGATAATGATAACATTTTGTATTTTACCTTTCTCATTTACCAGGGCTTTAAGTAATACAACCCCTTCCTGATGCATCCGCAATGCTCGTTTAGGATAAGTTGGCGGTGTTCTATTCCCTTCAAAAACAGCGTTTTGAACAACCGGAATCTGCTCTATAACTTTCTCGGACTCTTCTTGTATTTCTTCTACTTCAATAACGATATTTTCTTTAACTGGTTCAAATTTTTGTATTAAGGGTTTTGGCTTGCTGGCAGGTTTTTTATTTAAATTTATACTCAGAGAAGAATAATCAGAAGAACGAATACCATTCTCCACGTATAATATATTATTCTGGGCATAAAATAACCAAATAACAGCAAATATATGCACCACTATAGATATAGTTATGCCAAAACAAAGTCGGTAATTATGTAGATGCAAATATGTCATATAAGCATGAATATAATGCTTTTAAAATAAATTGCAATTGATAATGATTATTATTGACATCTAATTGCTCTTTGTTATAAGTAGTTGCGAATCATTATCAACTATAGTATTTCATCTTTGAAGTGGCCGGGCGTCAATCTTCGGCTTATGTATGTTTAATACACTGCGCCTTGATTTTCTACGGTCACTTCAAGCCTGAAACACTATAACTTTTTAACTGAGAGGCTAAATGACCAACAAAAATAAATTCAAAATATTGTTAGTATCAATATCCTTACTAATTATGATGGGAGGTGCGTTGGTAGCTAATGCGGCTGAAGAACATAATATAAAAATTATGGAACGTGTTATGGTAGTAGGCAATGCTGATAAGATAAAGGATATCACCGGTTCAGCACAATTTATAGGTAAAGATGAGTTAGACAAGCATAGTTATAATGATATAAACAGAGTTTTGAGGCAAGTTCCCGGGGTTAATCTGCAAGAGGAAGAAGGTTATGGGAATCGACCAAATATAGGTATAAGAGGTGGTCGTTCGGAGCGCAGCGCGGATGTTACATTAATGGAGGATGGAATATTGATTGCTCCTGCCCCTTATGCAGCTCCAGCAGCTTATTATTTTCCAAGAGTAGCTCGCATGGAATCCGTTGAGGTTATGAAGGGTGCGAGCACTGTAAGATTTGGCCCGAGAACCACCAGCGGTGCGGTAAATTTGATTTCCAGCTCTATTCCTTCAAAAGGTGAGGGTGACGCATTATTTGCATATGGTGAAGATAATACGCAGCGTGCACAGTTGAATTATGGAGCAACAAGCGGTCGGTTTGGCTATGTGATAGATATCGGCCATGAGGAAAGTGATGGCTTTAAAAGCATAGATAAGGTTGGCGGCGATACAGGTTTTTCGATACAGGATATTATGGGTAAATTCAGGATAACAAGTGATCCGTTAGCTGATATTTTCCAATCCATAGAATTTAAAGTGGGTGCTACAGAAGAGAATTCTGATGAAACTTATCTTGGACTTACACAGGCAGATTTTGATGTTAATCCGTTTAGACGTTACGCCGCATCGCAAAAAGATAATCTGGATGCCGACCACCAACAATATCAAATTCAACATTATATAGAGCCAATGGAGGGGCTGGATATAACAACTACATTATATCAGAATAATTTTGCCCGTAACTGGTATAAATTGCAAAGTGCAACTATTGGAGGTTCCAAGAAAAGTATATCATCAGCACTTGACGATGCGGCGTATTTGGCGACATTAAAAGGCAATACAGATTTAGACGGAAGTGCGGCAAATAATCTTACTATCCGTGCCAATAACCGTAAATATTACTCACGCGGCATACAGTCTAAAATTGGCAAACAATTTGACTATAAAGGTCTGGATAACCAATTAGAATTTGGTGTGCGCTACCATATGGATAAAGAAGACCGCTTCCAAAATGAGGACAGATACAGCATAATAAATGGTGTAATGACTTTGACAAATGCTGGTGCGCCGGGTAGCAATGCTAACCGTGAAGGCTCTGCAAAAGCTACAGCACTTCATGTGAGGGATGAAATTACTTTCGGCAAATGGAATATTGTTCCCGGGATTCGTTATGAACATATAGAATTAACACGTGATAACAAAGCTAGCGGCCAACTTGACAAAAATACTCTCGATGTTGTTATTCCCGGTATTGGGCTTGGTTATCAAATAAGCGATAACACCAATATTTTCGGCGGTGTACATAAAGGGTTTGCACCTCCGGGGCCATCTACAAATACATCACAAAAGCCGGAAGAAAGCATTAATTATGAAGCCGGTGTGCGCTATAATCAAAATAGCTTAAAAACTGAATTTGTAGCATTTTATAGTGATTATAGTAATTTGCTTGGTGAAGAAACTCTTTCCAGTGGAGGAGCCGGCGAAGGAGACCAATTCAACGGAGGTGAGATAGATGTATATGGATTGGAAGTAAGCGCTGAATACAATTTGGCTGATTTGCTAAAAAGCAGCAATTATGAATATCCATTGCGTTTTAATTATACTTTCACCGATGCTGAATTTGGTAGTAGCTTTAACAGCTCATTTTCTGAATGGGGCAATGTTATAAAAGGTGATGAATTGCCATATATAGCAAGGCACCAGTTCTTTGTATCAGCTGGTATTGAAGCTGATAAATGGATGGTAAATGTTGGCGGTAAATACATGGATGAGATGCGTACGAAGGCCGGCAGTGGTTCTATTCCTGTCGGACAAGGTACAGATGCACATTTTGTCGTTGATTTGGCCGGTGAATATGAAGTCTATAAGCGGACACGTTTATTTGTCACTGTAGATAACATAACTGATGCAGAATATGTAGCTGCTCGCCGGCCAGCGGGCGCAAGACCGGGAAAGCCAAGAACGGTCCTGGCTGGGTTGAAAATAAAGTTTTAGAGGCAATAAAAATTTATGGGTAAAGATAACAGTTTATAAGGATGCGAGGCAGTCTTGGTCATTTTGTAAAACTTTATTGACAAATGGCTCTCTATCAATTATTCTGTATTTATTATACTTATTTTAAGGCTTATATGTTATGTTCTCGTTGGAAGTTGATTCTTCACGTTACAAAATTAAGGAAAAAATTATGACTCTTACTCAATCGGACAATAATTATAAATACCCGGATGTGGAAAATGTTGTTGGTGGAAAAAATACTCCAACTAGTAGCGGAAAATTTCTTGATGTGATTAGCCCGTTAGATGGCGTTGTTATCAGCCGTGTCGGCCTTTCAACAAAGGGCGATTTGGATAATGCTGTTGAAGTTGCGTTGAGCGCATTTCCAGCATGGCGCGACACAACGATGAAGAATCGTGCGCAAATTATGTTCCGTTACAAAGCACTTCTTGAGCGTGACATTAAATCTTTAACCGATCTTATAGTTGAAGAGAATGGCAAGACGGAATCAGAAGCAAAAGCAGAAATTGAAAAAGCAATCGAAGTTGTTGAGTTTGCTTGTGGTCTTCCGCAATTTGCCACCGGAGAATTCCTGGAAGTGAGTCGTGGGGTTGATTGCCATAGCGCTCGTGAGCCGCTTGGCGTCGTTGCATCTATTACACCGCTTAACTTCCCGAGTATGGTTCCGCATTGGACGATTCCAAATGTGCTTATGCTTGGAAACGCTATGATTTTAAAGCCATCTGAGCAGGTTCCTCTTAGCTCACTGCGTATTGCAGAGCTTCTAAAAGAAGCCGGTTTGCCGGACGGAATATTTAATGTTGTGCAAGGCGATAAAGATGTAGTTGAAGCTATTTGCGATAATGAAGATATTAAAGCTGTAAGTTTTGTCGGTTCTACCGCAATTGCTAAGTTGGTTTATAAAAGAGCATCCGCTAGTTTCAAGCGCGTTTTAGCGCTAGGCGGCGCAAAAAATCACCTTATATTATTGCCGGATGCAAATCCTGATATGGCTGCAACTAATATCATTGCATCTATGTCCGGTTGTGCTGGCCAACGTTGTATGGCCGCATCTGCTCTTGTGGCTGTTGGTGATGTCGATCATATAATAGAAAAAATGGTGGCAGTTGCTAAAACTCTTGTGCCGGGAGAGAATCTTGGTGCAATTATTAATGCATCGTCGAAAGAACGTATTGAGCGTTATATTACAGAAGCTGAGGCTGCCGGTGCAAAAGTAATCCTTGATGGCAGAAACACTGTAGTTAAAGGCAAAGAGGGCGGTTTTTATGTAGGTGCAACAATAATTGATAATGTTACTCCTGACATGGCAATTGCAAAAGACGAAGTGTTTGGGCCTGTAATTGCGATTATGCGTGTGGATGATGTTAGTCACGCCATTGAAATAGAAAATTCTTCTGAATATGGTAATGGAGCGGCTGTTTTTACTCAAAGCGGTGGTTTGGCGAAAGAGATTTCAGAAAAACTTCAAGCCGGCATGATCGGAATTAACATCGGCGTTCCTGTTCCTCGTGAGCCGTTTTCTTTTGGCGGCATGAATGGTTCCAAATTCGGCGTTGGCGATATCACCGGCAAAAGTTCGATAGAATTCTGGACACAGATTAGAAAAGTTACCAGCAAGTGGGATGCGAAGGCTGCTGTGAACTGGATGAGCTAAGTTAATAATTAAGATGGGGTGAGAAATCATGTCAAAAACAGTAACAGGCGTTTCAGAAAGTGAAGACGAAAATGCCGAAATTTTAAAAAATAACCGTGATTATACATTGCTTCACTGGGTTAAGCAAAAAGATGCCAATCCTATTAATGTGTCTCATGCGGATGGTTCTTATTTTTGGGATCGTGATAATAAGCGTTATATTGACTTTTCATCCCAACTTATGAATGTAAATATTGGTCATGGAAATAAGAAAGTGGCTGAGGCCGTTGCAAAGCAAATGGCTGAAGTCAGCCATACTCATGCCGGTTGCATGGTAACTAAAATCAAAGGTTTGCTTGGCAAGAAAATAAGTGAAATCGCACCGGATGGCCTTAATAAATCATTCTTTACATTATCGGGTTCAGATGCCAACGAAGCGGCCATAATGTTAGCTCGTTTTTATACAGGCAGGCATAAAATAATTGCGCGTTATCGTTCTTATCATGGTACATCAAATGGCGCTGCATCTATTAGCGGTGATCCAAGAAAACAGCCCTTCGATAATAATCTTCTATCTGGTATTGTGCATGTTGAAGATCCATATTCATATCGTTGTCCATGGGGTCAAACTTCCGAGGAGGGCACTTGCGAAAAAGCTCTTGAGCATGTTGAGCGTATAATCAATTTTGAAGGTGCGCAAACAATCGCTGCTATTTTCATGGAAGGTGAATCTGGAACTTCAGGTTGTATTAAATATCCGGAAGGTTACTTAAAAGGCATCCGCGTGCTTGCAGATAAATACGATATACTCATGATTTCCGATGAGGTTATGAGTGGTTTTGGCCGTTGTGGTAATTGGTTTGGTGTGCAAAATGCCGACGTAATACCGGATATGATAACAATGGCGAAAGGGCTTACATCCGGTTATATCCCGATGGGCGGTGTTATCGTTCATGATAAAATCGCTGATTATCTTGAAGATAATGCTTTTGGGTATGGCATGACATATGGTGCGCATCCTGTGGCTTGCGCTGCGGCACTTGCCAGTATTGAGGTTATCGAAGAAGAAGGCATGATCGAAAATACTCGCAAAATGGGCGAGTATGCGAAGGATCAGCTGCTCAAAATGATGGATATAAATCCATCCATTGGCGATGTTCGTATAACTGGTTTGCTTGGCGTTATTGAAGTTGTTAAAAATCGTGAAACAAAAGAACCGATGGCTCCTTGGAATGCATCTGCCGATGAAATGGCGGTTATGAATAAAGTGTTTGCCAAATTGCGTGAACTGGGTTTATTTACGTTCACAAGGTGGAATTTTATTTTTGTAGCTCCGCCGCTTAACGTTACTAAAGAAGAGATGGACGAGGGGCTGGCAATAATTTCAGAAGCTTTAAAAATTGCAGATGAGCATTGTTGTTAGACACTGTTAACAAAGGTTGTCTCATTTAAAAATATCCTGTAAACTTCTTCTTTGCCATCCAAAATATGGAGTTTTTTTATGGACAAGCGACTATATCCAATATCACAAGATTTTTTTAATTTATCCATTAAGCCATT
>JAJRPW010000132.1 GCA_024280585.1 Alphaproteobacteria bacterium | reverse complement strand
TTATCCCAAAATTCAAGTATAAACCACCAAAATCAATGACAAACATAAACCAAAAGAACACTAGTGACAACTACAAAATGAAAAGAGGAACTAATCTTGTCCGAAAACACCCCCTACGTACACACCAGGCCCACTAGGCCAATAAAAACAGCATATTAGACTAATATTCTCACTTTTGTTAACGATTTGTTAATAATTGGACTGTATAAAACGCACACTTAAAACATGATTGTTGGGATAAAGAAGGTTAGGATGAGAATTAAAGGATAGATATGAAAAAAATTATATTAATTATTATGGCTTTGCTAGTTGTGCTGGCTGTTGCCTATTATATTTCGGTACAAAAGCACCTTTATCTAGTTGGTGCGGGCGGTGCTATAAAAATACGCATCCCGCAGGAGATCGTTGATAATAAGGACTGTGATGGATATGAGGAGTTTGCTGGAAAGCAAGTACGCCCGGGTTTTATTCCTCCATTGGTATGCCCATGGCGTGAGGTTGAGCCTGTTGGCAAATTTATTATTCGAGACATTACTTTCAAAATCCCAAGGGAATATTTGTGGTTGGGGTATAGAAAGGCCGATGGTGAAACTGAATCGGTGCATGTTATGGTTAAGTTTCCGACCATGGACGCGGCTAATGACTTTGGAGAGCAGGGTATGAACATTCCTGTGACTATAAATGGCCGTGCTGATAAAAAAGAGGTTTGTTACAAAGAGCATTGTGTAGATTTAGCTCAAAGTTCTTATATTTCTATGTCACACCTTAGTCAATACCTAAGGGGTAATAAAGAAGAATATAAGCCAAAGAAGCAACCAAGATTACCGGAAATGGCCATAGACCGCTATTGGTTCCGTGTTTCCAATGATAGAGATGACGATTTTTTTATTAAAGGCAGTCCTTTAAATCCTAGCTATTGGTTAAAGTGCGGAGTTGTACAAGAGAAATTTAATTCACGTTGTGAAAGCAGCCTTATATATAAGAATAACATGAAAGTTAGCTATTCATTTAGAAGGGGGACTCTAATGGAACAACACGCAGAAATCCGCGAACAAATTATTAACAAACTAAACCAATGGAGTAAATAAGATGACGGAAGCAACAAGAACAGAAGGATTTATAAATACTGAGCAAGCATTGATAGACATCGTCAATTTTAATGATCAGTTGTCTATTTATGCAAGGGATTTTGAAAAATTAACTCAAACACAAATTGAAGCAGCAAGAGAATTGGCAGCTGAGTATTATACATATTTATCAGATAATGGAATAACCTATGGCGTAGCAGGGTATGAGATATCGCAAGAGCAAAGCGTTAGTGGAGTTTTTGCAAATGAATGGTGGCGTGGTGCAGCACGTGATGAACATCCTGAATGGTCTGCAGCTGATATAGAATTTAACCGCGATAGATATATGGTAGAGCTTGTTGCAAGAGATTCTGATTTAAGAATGAAGTATATTGATGATGGAGAAGATGGCTCTCTAAAATATAGCGAAATTGCTCAATATCACTATGCTGGATTAGATGTTGTTGACCTCTCCAAAGAAGCCTGGGCGGGAGCGGCCTTGGAAGAGTTTAGCGGTTCTGGTTCCTGGATGGATTTACACCAGCCTGATAATTTTGATGTTGGGCAATTGGCTATATTGGGTGCAATATTAAACAATGAAGTATCAGAAAGCGGAGTTAGTGCTAGAAAAATAGCCTATTATGGTTGGTTAGGTCGTCATGATTTTTATAGTGGATTGGATGATGCTTATGATAATACCATCGGCGTATTAGTGCAAGGTTACGATTTAGTAACTAATTGGACTGAAGATCAGGATACGGGTGATTATAGTCTCCACTCAAAAACCGCGATTGAGAAGGCGTGGGAGTCGTTTGATATAGATTTGGATTTAGATTTTGATGCGGAGGGTTATGAGGTATTGAGTGATTCTGAGGGCAATTCGCAGCTAAATAGCCAGACTTTGCGCCTGCCTGATTTTGAGGATTATACTTGGATCGCGCCAGAGGATACTGTGAGGGTTTCGCTTGATGGTGGCGGTTTTTCTGGTGATAACGGAACACAAGGTTTAGCCATACTCAGCGGCCAGTGGAGGCCGGAAGACGGTATTGGCGGCGGCGGTGCTCTTTGGGGCAGTACTGACGGTGATTTTGGCATCAACCTGAACATCTCAATTCCGTTGGATAGTATATGGGGCGGGGCGCAGAATCTTGTATCGCCGTTGACGTTGGATCTCGATGGAGACGGGATTGAGCTTTCGCATGTTTACGGCAATAATGTCTATTTCGATATTGATAATGACGGGTTCGCGGAGAAAGTGGGTTGGGTTGATGCGGATGACGGCATGCTTGCGATGGACAGGAATGGCAATGGCCAGATCGACGATATCACCGAGCTTTTTGGCGATGATGAAATGCCAGCGTTCGAGAAACTAGCGCGGCATGACAGCAATAAAGACGGCAAGATTTCCGGTGATTATACGGATAGTGACGGTAATTTCATAGAAGGTGATACCGATTACAATAATGGCAATTTGTTGGTGTGGCAGGATCTAAACCAGAATGGGCTATCGGAGTCAAATGAGCTAAAAAGCCTTGCTGATGCAGGGATTAAAGAGATTTCACTAGCGGAAACCCCGGTGGAAATCTGGGATCAGGAAAACTTCATTTCCGGCACTTCGACTTTTACCTGGAATGATAATACAACCGGCGAGATGGCCGATGTTCACTTTTTGAATGATAATATAAATACGTGGTTTAAGGGAGCTGCGAGCGAGCAATTCGGCAGCGAAATTGAGATTAATCTTGAGGCGATTTTACTACCGCTTTCGCGCGGATATGGATCTTTGGCAAGCTTACATCTGGCCATGACGGATAATGCCGATTTGAAAGCAATGATGAAGGATCTGGTGAAGCTTGAGGCGGCGGATATGAGCCTTGTTGCAGGTAAAATCGATGATTTTTTGTATGAATGGGCGGGGGTTGCAGATAATGATCCGGATGCGCGCAGGACCGGCAATGGCAGCAATATTGATGCACGCAAGGTGGATTTCCTGGAGCAATTCACCGGGGTTGAGTGGAAACAGTTGGGCACGGCAGATTTCGTTGGTTCTAAGGCCTCGGTTGGGGTAAAAAAAGTGTGGACGGAAGTTGCGAATTTAATGTCGGCTCGGATTTTGGTGCAAGGAACTTTCGCGGATATTTTTGAAAATGCCCGCTATGATTTTAAAACAGATTCAATGACGCTTGGTGATTCGATGGCGGATATTATCACAAAAGCTGGTGAATATATTGCCGATAGCGAAGCCCATGATTTTTGGCTGGCTATGGGCAATATATTGATCATGCACGCGGATGAATTAGGCAAAAGTTTGGCGGAGATTTCAGATAGCCTGGATGCGGCCTCGGGCGCAGAATTATTCATTGACACGGTAACTTTAACGGCGGCAGACGACGATATTTATTCAAATATTGGCGGCGATGAGGTGCTGGAAACATCTGTATTTGTTGGAACCGAAGGTGATGATGAGATTATTGGCAGCAACGGCAATGACTATATTTTCGGGCGTGGCGGTGCGGATGTAATTGATGGTCGCGGCGGCGATGATTTTATAAGAGGTGATGGCGCAGTTGACCAGTTGTCTGGTGGTGCAGGCGATGACCGCCTGGAAGGAGGCGGCGGTGATGATATATTAGATGGCGGAGCTGGCCGGGATGATTTACGCGGTGGCGATGGAGATGATCATCTAATCGGTGGCGCAGGCGATGATAAGCTGCATGGCGGCGCGGGCGCGGATATAATCGATGGTGGCACGGGCATCGATGAAATCGACTATCTGGAATCCGACCGTGCAGTTTATGTAAATCTGGCAACGGGTAAGAATTATGGCGGGCACGCAGAAGGTGATACATATAGCGGCATTGAGAATATAACCGGGTCAGATTTTGCTGATATTTTGGTTGGAGATAGCCAGGATAATCTGATAAATGGCGAGGCTGGCGATGATGTGATCTATGGCGGTGCGGGCAATGACCAATTATTCGGCGCCAAAGGTGACGATAGGCTTTATGGCGAGGCGGGAAATGATGTTTTTGACGGGTTTGAAGGCGCGGAATATATGGATGGTGGAGCGGGCAATGACTGGGTTTCCTATACACATCCGTTTAACGATGGCGGTGTACATATTGACTTGGAGCAGGGAAAAGGGTTCAAAGGAGCCGCATTGGGCGACCGGTATACTGCAATCGAAAACGCTATAGGCACAGATAATGACGACATAATAATCGGCGATGACGGCGATAATATCCTTATGGGCCTGGCAGGAAATGATGTTTTAAAAGGCGGCGCGGGCGATGATGTGCTTATAAGCGGCGGCGGGATTGATCAGCTTATTGGCGGGGCAGGAAGTGACAGGTTTGTTATTCCCGTTGATGAATTTAGTCGTACATACATCATTGATTTTAATGTCGATCAAGATGTATTGGACTACTCAGATTTTGCATCTGTAAATGTGAATGAAATCAGTCTTGCGCCAAATGGTAATGATACTATTTTAGCAATTGCTGGTGGACATAGTGTTATTTTAAAGGGAATTACTCCAGAGCAAATCAGTATTTCTAATTTTATATTGCCGGAAAATATTGCCGATATTGTCATTTATAATTCGGTTAGTAGCGGTATAGCAAGCAGTGGTGATGAATACGCAAACAGGCTTATAGGAAGTTTAGATGCTGATACAATAAACGGCAACGGCGGAGATGATGAGATTCATGGGCAAGATGGCGATGATATTTTAAACGGTAATAGCGGCAATGATATATTTATAGGCGGTTTTGGCGCGGATACGATTGACGGTGGCAGTGGCAGCGATGAAGCTCAATATATAGATTCTTTTGCAGGGGTGGAGGTTAATCTTACAGCCGGAACAGCCACAGGAGGCACGGCAACTGGTGACATCCTTATAGATATTGAAGAAATTATTGGTTCAGAATTTAATGATATAATTACCGGTGATGTTAATAATAATATTTTAAGCGGTAAAGGTGGTGATGATGTTTTACACAGTAAGGGCGGCACTGATAATTTAACCGGTGGCAGTGGCAATGATACTTTTATCATTGATGTTATCGCAGGCGGAACCACTATAATCACTGATTTTGAGATAGATAATCCCCTGGAAAAGATTGATTTAACAGCCTTTGGTAATATTACCAATATTAATATTGCCAGCGGTGGAGATGATACAACCATTGAGATAAATGGTCAGTATATCCAGTTAAAAGGAGTGGACTGGAGCAATTTAGATAGGTTTGAAGGTGGTTTGCCATTTATTCTTGCTGAGACTGCATCTCCAACCATCACTATACAAAACCAGATTTATGGCCTGGATGGAGTTATTTATGGTACAAATTTAGACAATACTATTAGTGGAACTGGTGCTAAGGCTGAATATTTTATTGATGGCAAAGGTTCGGATAATATATATTTAAATACACAAACTGGGTTTGTTGATGTTTTGCAAGTAACAAAAAATGCTGGCGATATTGATACTGTTTATAATTACTCCAGTTTTAACGGGTCAGTATCGGCAAAATATACTTATACTGACACGTCTTCATATACTAGACCCACCTATACAACACAGAGAATAGATGTTGCTTCTTCGTGGGGTAATAAAAAAATTGATCTTTCTGAGTTTACAGATGTTAGAAATTTAAATGATTTAATAGATAGTTCTAGCGTTGAAGATGGAGATACGAAAATTGATCTTGGTGATGGCCAGGAATTAATTCTCAAGAATTTTATTCATAATAGTTCCATTGACTATCTACCGGCTCCATCACTTACAACGGATCAATTAAGAGCCTTAGGGCATAATATGGGGGATTTGTCTGGAAGTTGGTTATGGCAATCAATCCAGCCGCAATATACTGGCTCAAACAGCTTTATAGCAGATAATTTTACCTTTTACGATGGTGTTTTAAACGGAACATCTGGGGATGACGTACTTGACGGTGGCTATGATATTGATGAAATTAATGGTGGTGACGGGGATGATATTCTAACCGGAGCGGCAGGTGATGACCGTTTAGAAGGCGGAAGTGGCAACGACACGCTTGATGATGGCGCCGGCAATGACAGGTTAACCGGCGGAGATGGTGCGGATAAGTTTATTATCACAAAAGAAGCAGGCGCGACCGATACCATAACCGATTTTGAGTTTTGGCGCCCAGGTGAACAGATTGATTTATCAGCATTTGATAGTGAATTTGCTAATTTTGCGGAACTTCGGGCTGCAATGAGCCCAAATGGTAAAGATGTTAACATTTCTCTTGGTAATGGTCAGGTTTTAGTGCTAGAAGATGTGCTTATAGACCATTTAACAAGAGATAATTTTATCGGGAAAAACTTTGTGAATAATACACCAACGGCGATTTCTGCCAATGCGACTATAGATGAAAATACGAATTTTGTGATAAGCGTTGCGGATCTTTTGGCGGCAAGCCTGGCTTTCGATATTGACGGTGATATTTTGGACATAATATCGGTGCAGGGCACGACGAATGGCACGGTTCTGCTTGAAAATGGCGAGGTAACCTTCACACCAGCAGCGGATTATTTTGGTGCTGCAAGCTTCACATTCACGATTTCCGATGGCAATGGCGGCGAGATTACGCATGATTTTGCCCTTGAAATTGAGGATACAAATGAGGCTCCTATTGCCTTTGACGATGAATTTAACGCAGATGAAGATAATGCAATAGTAATAAACATCGCTGATTTACTGTCAAATGACAGTGATGCAGAAGATGGCACGCCGATATTTGACGGGGTGATTTCCAAGCCTATTCATGGAGCAATAGCGTATAACTATGACGGAACGTTGACTTATACGCCAAATGCAAACTATAATGGTGACGATAATTTTACTTATCAAGTTAAAGATTCAGAGGGTAAAATCGCAACAGCGACGGTTAATCTCGTGCTTTCCGCGGTTAATGATGCTCCAATTGCTACTGCATTATCTGCGGATGCGGTTGAAGACACGCTGGCGACAATTATCGTTCCGGCGGCGAGCGACATTGAAGATGGCGTAATCGCCCTGACACCGGGCAATGTCAGATTCGTTAGTATCCGTATTGGCGTTGATGTTTGGGTCAATAGCGATGGCAATATAAGTTATAACGCAGCACCAGACTTCAATGGCACGGATATATTTAGCTATAAAGTTCGTGATTCTGACGGCGCATGGTCATTGCCGCAAATTGTGACGGTTAATGTGACAGCGGTGAATGATGCTCCGACGGTTCAACTGGCTATTTTGGATCAATCAGCCCGCGAAGATAGCGAGTTTATCTATGATTTGCCAAGCAATGCATTTAGCGATGTTGACGGTGATACCTTAACATTTACAGCGACTTCGGCCGATGGCAGAGCGCTGCCTTACTGGCTGGATTTTGTTGATGGTAAGTTTAGCGGCAATCCTCCGGTCGGAAATGCCGGAACAGTAAGCATAAAAGTTACAGCATCTGACGGATCGCTTACTGCAACACAGTTTTTTGACATAAATATCAAGGGCAAATATGAAGGCGAAGAATTTATCGGCACACAATTTGCCGACGACATTACAGCTACAGATTTAAACGATAATATACAAGGGCTTGAAGGTGATGATGACATAAATGCCGGTCGCGGTAATGATGTTATTGAAGGCGGAGCTGGCGCTGATTTTATCGATGGTGGTCATGGTAATGACCGTGTATCATATGCTACATCGAACGCTGGCGTAAATATTAATCTTAAGAATGGGTCAGCCTCGGGAGGCCATGCGACAGGTGATATCCTGCTTTCTATCGAGGATATTGACGGTTCTAAGTTTGCAGATAATCTCACAGGAGATGACAAGGCAAACATCATAAATGGCTTGGCTGGCAGTGATGTAATCCATGGAGGTCGCGGTAATGATACAATTAACGGCGGAGCTGGGCATGACATTATTAATGGTGGCCAAGGCGACGATATTCTCAATGGTGGCGCGGGAAATGACTATTTAAACGGTGGATATGGCAATGATTTTATCGATGGTGGCGCGGGCTGGGATACGCTTGATTTTTCAGCTCAGACAGATGGCGTTTGGCTAAATCTTAAGGCCAACCTTTCTTTTAACCTAAGAACCGGCGATTTAGACGAAATTTATAACATCGAAAATGTCCGAGGATCACTTGAAAACGACCTGATAACAGGCGATTCGGGCAGTAACGATTTATACGGCCATGATGGTGATGATGTGATTTCTGGAGCTGGCGGCGGCGACGTAATATCGGGTGGATTAGGCAATGATACTGTCTCATATTCAGATCAAACCAGTAATGCTTATGTCGATTTAAACTATGGATTTGGTTATAATTATACCACTCGTGATATTGATATAATTAGTAGCATTGAGAATATAATAGGCGGAAAAGGCAATGATACTATAGCCGGAAACGCCGGCGACAACGTGTTAAACGGCTATTCTGGCACGGATGCGTTTGTTGGCCGAGGCGGCGCGGATACGTTCGTTTTTGACTTTAACAGCGGCGACAATACCGCGACGATTTATGATTTTAGCCAGTTCGAGGGCGATAAATTGCAAATAATCGGCGGCGGATTCACCTTCGAAACGCTCCACATCGCCGACTATAACACACAAACCGGCTATACCGACGTCACCGCGATCTATAACGGCATCACAAAACTCATCCACATAGGCGGAATAATGCGCGAAGATCTAGAACTAACAGAGAGCGATTTTATATTCGGGTAACTGACGATTTAAATATATTGACTTTTATCACATAACCTCACATAATGTCACGTAGGATACGTGTGAGTAAAAATATGGAATGGCAAAGTTTTAGATTAAATGTAAGGTTAGCACTCAAATCTGATATTATTGAGGAAATATACTCGATTTTATCAGAAATTGATAGTGTCAAAAACAGCTGGAAGATAACCGGTAAGCTGCTGCCACAAACAATTGAGCGTCTTACACACTCAGTTATTGTAACTTCAACCGGCTCATCAAACCGTATTGAGGGCAATCGCCTGAACGACGAGCAAGTAGAGGCTCTATACAAAAATCTGCGTATAAAAAAATTCAAAACCCGCGACGAGCAAGAGGTTGCAGGTTATTTGGAGATGCTGGAACTCATATTTGATAATTACGATAATATCCCGATTCGTGAATCATCTATATTACAACTGCACAATGACATGCTTAGATATAGCGAAAAGGATTCTCGCCATAAAGGGCAGTATAAATTTGGTTCTAACCGTGTTGAAGCCAAGGATCAAAGCGGTAATGTAGTTGGCATTATTTTTGAACCAACGCCGCCGCATCTTGTGCAAAAAGAAATGCAGGAACTGACGGGGTGGTATGAATGGGCGGTAAATGAGAGCGGTAAACATCCGCTTATTTTGCTAGCAAATTTCATTTTTGAATATCTGGCTATTCACCCTTTCGCTGATGGAAACGGCAGGACTAGCCGGCTTCTTACTAACTTAATATTGTTACAGCAGGATTACAAATTTGTATCCGTTGTATCGCATGAAAAGCTGATAGAAGCTAATAAAGCGGATTATTATCTTGCGTTAAACAAAACGCAAAGCAGCTGGAAAAGTAATGATGAAGATATTTCTCCATTTTTATTATTTTTCCTGAAAATAGTGCGGGAGCAATCGCGTGCTGCCCTTGAAATTCTCGCAAGCGATAATATTGAATATCTTCTTTCAGAAAAGCAGCTTGCGCTATGGCAGTGGGTTGGAGCCATTGAAGAGAGGCAGTTTAGTCGTAAGGATGCTATCAATGCGCTAGGATTTCCACCACGTACTGTCGAATCGATAATTAAAAAGCTGCTCAACATGAAAAAGCTGGAGCGTATTGGCGAAGGCAGAGCCGTCAGATATCGAGTTATTTGAATACTCCCTTTTCAAGGGGTAATGTCAAAAGCCGTTATTATAGCTGTTTTAAAGTAATTATTCACTAATATTTTACATAATAACTATTATTTATGTTTATATGCAGGCCTTTTTTACGCCAGCTAACCATTAAACCCAGTGCCCACAAAACTGTATTTTCGGCCAAATTTATTAAATTTATTGCTGCAGATAAGTTCAAAATAAGCTTTTTTCCCTACTCATTCCTTTACCTTTTCCTATAGTCTTTTCTCTGATAGCTTTTAGACTTTGAATAATCTCTATATTCCTCTGCTTCTTTTTTGGGGCTAAACCCTTGTGATCCTTCATGTAATCAAGGGCAACCTCAACTTCTTTTTCGTGTTTTTTTACATATTCTTTCAGATATATTTCATTGCCAGTCTTTATTAATATGCCTTTGCCCTGGATCTTTAACTCATTTGGCCTCTTTAATTCCTCAATTTTCTTGAATAATATAATATTATCCGTATCTATCTTCTTTAATAAGGATTCCTTTTCTATATTAAATCGAGCAGGCGTTACCTTCATTAAATCTTTCTTGAACTCACGCAAATATTTTAGGTCTTTTTTGAGAGCCTGCCTGTCGCCTCTATAGTCAAACTTCTGTAATTCCTTCTGCACACCTTTTATCAGCCTCTGAGCCTTAGATAATGTGAAGTTTCTATATGTAGCTATATTGAAATTACTAAAACCCTCCCTACCCTTTTCCAGCTGTGTCTGATACCAACTATGACGCTCCCTAACCTGCTCTACCCCTTCATGTATCCTAGCTACCGTTTTAGCCCTGTCCATCCGCATAGTAGCAGATCTTTCAATGCCTCGGCTAGATAGTTCACGGCCAAGATCCTGCCTTAATATAAACAGATCCGCCTTATCAAGATGCAAACGCTTACGTGTCATTTCATTCACATTCTTTACTATAAAATGGGCGTGGAGATTATCCGTATCTGTATGCATCGCAAATACATATCTATAACCAACATCACCAAAGTTCTTACCTAAAAACTCTCTTACTGCATCCGTAGCTCTTTTTGTTTTAGCTGCACTATGTTTGCCTCCAATAGACAATATTATATGTGTAGTATCTTTAGGAGTTCTTACTTCTAAACTATATTCCTTACCGTTTAATACTATCCGTTTATCACTCAGGTTTTTCTTTACTTCTTCTAACCTGGCGCCCTCTTCTCGCGACAACTTGCCATCCTCTTTCTTATTATCTAAATTGTCCTTTTCTTCTCTTAATTCATCAAGTCTTTCTAATTTCCACTCCTGTTGCTTCGTATGTTTTCCATTCACAAAATCCTCCGACCATTCCTTTATAAGCTCCTTTCTTTCAGTGGCGTGTCAACAGTTTAGAGGACAGATTTTTTCAAAATCCTTGAATTATTTTGCATAGCCTCAAACTCAGCAGGAGCGCGGTATCCGTTTGCAGAATGCGCCCTTATTCTGTTATAAAACACCTCAATATACTCAAAAATAGCCGCGGCTGCCTCGGTTTGGTCGGCAAAATTGTTTAACTCCACTAGCTGGCCTTTTATGGTGCTGAAGAAGCTCTCGGATGTCGCGTTATCCCAACAGTTTCC
>JAJRPW010000131.1 GCA_024280585.1 Alphaproteobacteria bacterium | reverse complement strand
CGTTCTGGCCAATGATAGCGATGTGGATATTGCTGATATTCTGACAATTGACGGTATAGATGTTCCGGCAAGTAATGGCTCTGTGACGATTAATTCTGATAATACACTTACATATACGCCAGATGCAGGGTTTTTTGGTGATGATAGTTTCATTTATCGAATGGATGACGGAAATGGCGGGTTCGATAGTGCTGAAGTTACTGTGACTATTAGCGAAGCACCGCCGCCACCGCCGCCGACTGATATCAGGGTTATAACATTTGGTGGTGATGCGAATGGTAATGTTACCGGGGCAAACGGCAATGATATTTTGCGTGGTGATGAGCGGGATAATCTCGTGGAGGCTATGGGTGGAAATGATTACATTTTTAGTAGAGGCGGAGATGACACAATCAATGCAGGTAGCGGAAATGATGTGATTCGTGCCGGTGATGGCAATGATGTGGTAGATGCGGGTGACGGCAATGACCACATTTATGGCGGTGATGGCAACGATATAATCAATGGTGGTGCGGGAAATGACTTTATTAGAGGCGGGGAGGGCGATGATATCCTGGCTGGTGGTGATGGTTACGATACGTTTGTCTTTAAGGGCGATGTTGGCGATGATATAATCACGGATTTTGCAGGTTTGGATTATCTAGTTTTTCAAGGGATGGGCTTTGATAACATACGGGAATTTATGGATAATATAGAATATTCCAACGGCAATGCATATATAGGGCTTGGTGATCACGGTAGTGTAACGATTATTGGAGTGGATCAAATCGCGGAATATTTGATTAATATTGATTAGGTTCTGCTCAAAAATATTATCTAAACTTGTTGATCTTGTAAAAAATGGTGCTATATTTTGGCGAGCAGAGTGAGTGGTTTAAATTATCTAAAGTATAGAATATGCCGAAAAAAGATCAAAAAACCGTTGTGAACAGGCCGTTATCGCCTCATCTTTCGATTTATAAGCCGCAGATTACCTCTGTGCTTTCTATAACTCATCGCGCGACTGGGTTCGCTTTGTTCGTTGGGGCCTTGGTGCTTTCCTGGTGGATTATTCTTAGTGTTTATGGCTGTTCTTCTTGCATAACCGGTTTGTTATTTACTCCCGTTGGCAAGGTTTTCCTGTTTTTGTGGAGTGCTGCTCTTTATTACCATCTTTTAAATGGCGTGCGTCACTTATTTTGGGATATGGGTAAGGGGTTTGAGATAAAAACTGTGAATAAAAGCGGGGTTGCCGTTATTTTCGGGACTATTCTGCTTACGGCGGGTAGTTGGTATTCAATTTGTCAGGGTGGGTAAATGAGTTTACGTAGTCCGTTAGGAAAAGCTAGGGGTTTAGGGTCTGCGAAGGCTGGTGTGCATCATTGGTGGATGCAACGCGTGACGGCTGTTGCGCTGATTTTTCTGGTTATTTGGTTTGTTTTGAGTGTGATTAGGGCAGCAAGTGGCGGCTCATCTATTATAGACGAGTTGGTTAGTCCGTATAATGCTGTGTTGATGATATTGTTTATCGGTACGTCGTTATATCATGGCTGTCTCGGAATTCAGGTGATTATTGAGGATTATATTACGTGTAGCTGCGCGCGTCCGGTTCTGATTATTTTAACAAAATTTATTAGTATTATCACTGGTATCGCTTTGTTTTTGGCGGTTTTATCTGTGCATTTGGGCAGTTATCACAAGGCCAAATTTATGAAACAAATTCATACATATTGTATAGAAGGTGTGGCATCTTACAATGCAGAAAAATGCTTGGAAATAAAGAAGAAAAAGTGGGAACTTAAAGCTAAAAAATATGGTAAATGGGGCGAGTTTGATGGCAAAAAAAGTTACC
This sequence comes from Alphaproteobacteria bacterium, assembly GCA_024280585.1. Classification (GTDB taxonomy): domain Bacteria; phylum Pseudomonadota; class Alphaproteobacteria; order Rickettsiales; family UBA6187; genus JAJRPW01. The sequence goes on along the minus strand of JAJRPW010000131.1, from coordinate 6,633 downwards.
GTCATCACTGGGATGACCAGAAAAAACATACGAAATAGATAAATAAAAAAGGTTAGAATATATTATGCCAAAAAAGGCCTATGAAATTGTAGATCATGAATATGATGTGGTTGTGGTTGGTGCAGGTGGTGCGGGTTTGCGCGCGACTTTGGGTATGGCTGAAAAAGGTCTGTCAACTGCTTGTATTTCCAAGGTATTTCCAACAAGGAGCCATACTGTGGCGGCGCAAGGCGGGATTAGTGCTGCACTTGGTAATATGGGTGAGGATGACTGGCGTTTTCATATGTATGATACGGTAAAAGGCTCGGATTGGTTGGGTGATCAGGATGCAATTCAGTATATGTGCCAGGAAGCTCCGGCGGCAATTTTGGAGCTGGAAAATTATGGTGTTCCATTTTCGCGGACAAAAGAGGGGAAGATTTACCAGCGTCCATTTGGCGGGATGACTACGCATTATGGCGAGGGCGCGCCGGCTTATAGGACTTGCGCGGCGGCGGACAGGACGGGTCATGCGATCTTGCATACATTATATACTCAGGCTTTAAAGCATAAAGCCAAGTTTTTTATTGAATATTTCGCTCTTGATTTGATTATGGATGATGAGGGTATTTGCCGTGGTATTATGACGCTTAACCTGGATGATGGGAAAATTCATCGTTTTCGTGCGCATGAAGTTGTTTTGGCAACGGGGGGTTATGGGCGGACATATTTTTCTTGCACATCGGCTCATACATGCACAGGTGATGGCGGTGGAATGGTTGCAAGGGCAGGTTTGCCGTTGCAGGATATGGAGTTTGTACAGTTTCATCCGACAGGAATATATGGTGCGGGCTGTTTGATTACGGAAGGTGTGCGTGGTGAAGGCGGGTATCTGGTCAACTCGGAGGGTGAGCGTTTTATGGAGCGTTATGCCCCGTCGGCAAAGGATTTGGCGTCACGTGATGTGGTGAGTCGGGCGATGACTATAGAAATTCGTGAGGGGCGCGGCGTTGGTGAGAATAAGGATCATATTTTCCTGCATTTGGATCATCTTGACGCGGAAGTGATTAATAAAAGACTGCCGGGAATTGCTGAAAGTGCTAGGATTTTTGCCGGTGTGGATGTGGTTAAGGAGCCGATTCCTGTTCTGCCTACCGTACATTATAATATGGGTGGAATTCCAACCAATTATCACGGTGAAGTGCTGACTTTAAAGGGAAAAAATCCTGAGACTGTGGTGCCGGGATTGATGGCGATTGGTGAGGCGGCCTGTGTTTCTGTGCATGGGGCAAACCGTCTAGGCTCAAATTCATTACTTGATCTGGTTGTGTTTGGCCGGGCGGCGGCGATTCGCGCGAGTGAGATTGTGATTGCTGGCGCGGCTCATAAAAGTTTGCCGGAGGATGCTGGTGATAATGCGATTGCGCGGCTTGATAAGGTTAGATATTCGAAAGGTTCAAAATCTACCGCACAAATCAGAGATGAGATGCAGTCTATAATGCAGACAAATGCGCTGGTTTTCAGGACTGAAGATACTTTGAAACAGGGTTCTAAAAAAATTACTGCAAATTATAAATCATATAAGGATATCGGGATTTCGGATCGCGGCTTGGTTTGGAATAGTGATTTGGTTGAGGCGTTGGAGCTGGATAATTTGCGTAGGCAAGCAGTTGTAACGATGGAATGTGCGTTGAATAGGCAGGAAAGCCGCGGTGCTCATGCGCGTGAGGACTTCCCTGATCGAGATGATAAAACTTGGCATAAGCATTCTTTGGCCTGGGTTGATGATAAAGGGGAGGTGAAAATTGAGTATAGACCGGTGCATATGAATACGTTAAATGACGAAGTGAAGGTATTTCCGTTGAAAAAACGGGTATATTAATAGAAATATAGGGATAAGATGGCTGAATTTACGTTACCGAAAAATTCCAAGGTGAAAAAGGGCAAATATGTAAAAGCCCCGGCTGGTGCGAAGAACGTTAGGAAAGTTAACGTTTACCGTTGGGATCCGGAGAATTTAGATAAAGATGGTGAGCCAAAAAATCCGTCTGTTGATACTTTCGAAGTGGATATGGATGGTTGTGGGCCGATGGTGCTTGATATTTTATTGAAAATCAAGAATGAGATGGACGCCAGCCTGACACTGCGGCGTTCTTGCCGAGAGGGGATTTGCGGTTCTTGCGCTATGAATGTTGACGGAACGAATACTCTTGCATGTACAAAAGGCCGCGCTGATATCAAGGGTGACATAAATATATATCCATTACCACATATGCCTGTGATTAAGGATTTGGTGCCGGATTTGACTAATTTTTATGCGCAATACGAGTCGATTGAGCCGTGGTTGAAGGTGGATACGCCTGCTTCTGCAAGTTCTGAGCGATTGCAATCACCGGAAGATCGGGATAAAATTGATGGGCTTTATGAGTGTATATTATGTGCTTGTTGCTCGGCAAGTTGCCCTAGTTATTGGTGGAATAGTGAGAAATATCTGGGGCCAGCAGTTTTGCTTCATGCATATCGCTGGATTGTAGATAGCCGCGATGAGTATGCGGGTGAGCGGTTGGACGCGTTGGAAGACCCGTTTAAGCTTTATCGCTGTCACACTATTATGAATTGTGCGAATACTTGTCCGAAAGGTTTGAATCCGGGCAAGGCTATTGCAAAAATTAAGGGTATGCTGGCGGAAAGGCAAGTGTAGATTTATTTAGGGTCAATTTCCGTGATAATTCTGATGAATTGGCCGTTGCCTTTGTCATCGCCAATTATGTAATAATAAGAGTTTTTTTCAGAATAACGTTTTTTCTTTTGGTTTCTTGAGCTGATTATGCTGCCTTTTTTTCTCCAGGCAACGCCCATAATTACCCCATAATCTTTGTTGTTTATTTGCAATACGCTTGCTTGACTGAGCGCTCTTTTGCCTACATTTTTACAAAGTTTGGTATATCTTTTGCTTCTTTTATCGCAAATAGATTCAAAATCAAGTGTTTGGATTTGCGAAGCCATATAACCAAGCCAGCCAACTAGTGGCAGAAAAATCATAGCGGCTATGATTTGTTTAATATATTTCATAAAGATACCTTCCTCATTTGGCCTTGAATTTAGAAAACACTATACTGTTAATTTAAATAGTGTAAGAATATTCTATCATAGGGTGTAATGAAAGTCAAGTTGTGGCTAAAAAATACATTATTTTACAGGTATTTAGCTTCAGGATTTGTTATTTTTCTGCTGTGATTTTTTCAACTTTCAGTTTGGCTTCGTTTAATTTTTTTTCGCAATGTTTTTTTAAAGAGTCGCCGCGTATATAGCTGTCTATTGCGTTTTCCAGGGTGATTTGCCCGCTTTCGAGCCTGTTAACTATTGATTCCAATTCGCTTAAGGCCTCTTCGAAACCCATTTTTTTTACTTCACTTGCTGTCACTTGTCTTTTCCCCAATTAGTTTTTTATACTCATTGCATTCCAGGGATTTTTTCCGGATAAAATAGTCCAGAGAGATTTTTCCAGCCCCGTGGAATATTAGCACGGATAATAAAATCATCCAGTAAATATGTATTATATCCTCCTGATAAGTAAATTGTATAACAGCGGTCATAATCAGCAAAATTGCGGCGGCAAAGCGGGCTCCAAGGCCAAGGACGAGCAGGATTGGGCATAAAAGTTCAAAAAAAGTGCCAGAATATGCTGCAAATTCAGGCGAAAGCCCCGGAACCGGGTGCTCATATTCGAATAACATTAAGGTCGTGTCCCAACTGCCTTTGCCGATACCAAAAAAACCGCTTGGCAACTTTAAAATACCGGATTTCCAGAATATTTCGGCGATCCACAGGCGAATGCCCAGATTGACCAGTGGACTTAGCATGTTGACGATTTTTAGTTTGAATTCAAAAACCTTGAAAAACCAACCTAGTTTTTGCAAGTGGTTACAGCATTTTTTATCATCATACGCTGATTTCGTGGTCATTTTGGCTCCTATCATTTAAAAAATTCTGCAACCATTACTACTATAAAAATTCTGAAAAATCCAACGGTATTTTTATCTAGTTTTTATATAAATTTACTGTAAAATATATTAAAATGACTGGATAAAAAGGAGGGGTTGATGAGACTATTACTGCTATTATTGATAATTATTCCGTTTCTTGCGTCATGTGAGGAAAAGAAAGATCCTCACGAAAAATACCAGTATAACGCATTTTTTGTTCATCCTGATCCAACTATAAGGCCTTATTACATTGGAAGTGTAACTGGTTTAAGCAGTTGTAAATATGTGGTTGGTAATTATTACAGTAAGCGCAGAAAGCTCATAAAAGGCGAGTGGGATTATAAATGTTGTCTGCGTACAAGAGAGGACGAATGCGCGGAGGAGCATAGATACCATGACAGAGAAAAATTCTAAATAATCGCATCGTCGCCGGTTATATTCTTGCGTTTTGACTCTTTTCTGAAAACATAAAGCGAGCTGGCAAAAATAACAATTGTGCCGGAAACTGTCCAGATATCAATAACTTCATCAAAGAAAATATAGGCAAGAATCGATACGAATACCAACCTTGAAAAATCAAATGGCCCGACTACACTTAAGTCCGTTTTGGAATATGAATGTACCAGGCATGAATGCGCAACATTGGTGACCCACCCTAGCGCTAAAACCCATAAAAACTGTTCAAACGTGGGTGTTTGCCAGACTAAAAGCGCCATGGGCAGAGATAATGGTGTCATAATAACGATCATTAGGAACACGATCGCTTTGGGGTCGTCTTTTTCGGTCATTTTTTTTGCTATAATGTTTGATAATGACCAAACAACAGTGGTGGCGAGCACAAGCATTGTTGCAAATTGAAACATATTTGTGCCGGGTCGTAATATTATTAAAACGCCAATAAATCCGGCTAATAATGCGATCCATTTGTAGTATTCAACACGTTCTTTGAGGAAAATCATGGCGAAAACCGTGGTAATCAGCGGCACTGTAAAGGTTAGGGAGATGATTTCTGTCAGCGGAAGCAATGCTAATGCGTAGAAAAACATGCTCATACCTAAGGTTCCAGTGATAGCTCTGTAATAGTAAAGTGTCCATTTTTCCGGCAATATATTTTTAACACCGGTTTTATAAAGCCAGGGTAAAAAGCAGATTATAGAGGCGATATTTCGCAGAAAAACCATCTGTAATGATGGCATAGACTCGGACATATGGCGGATCATAACGGCCATGATCGAGAACCAGATGCATGCAAGTAACATCCATAAAATGCCTTGCAATTGTGGTGTGTGGCCGTCCATATATTTTAGGAAATGTTTTTTCATGATGTGTTTATATAGTAAACGCAATGCTTTTAAAGCGGTTTTTTTTACAAAATTATAACAAAACCTAGGTTCTGCTGAGAGATTTTCAGAGTGAGCCGATTCGGTTGTGATATTTTTTTAGTTGCTCGCAAAGTCAAATTTTCTTAAAAGAGCTGTGACTTTATTATCGTGTTTTTCAGGAAAGGGTAGTTTGCCAACAAGCCAGGCGTAAATATCCCAGTCATCCTCATTTATGAACGCTTCATACTGATCCAGTTCGGCCTCGGAAAATTTTTCCAAGTAACGTCTGGAAAACTTGCCCAAAATCGCATCTGTTTCTTTACACCCACGATGAAAGCTTTGATATAATAGTCTTTTTAGTCTTATGTCATCAGTCATACTGCATCTTATAGCACTAGATTTGTAATGTGGCAATCGGTGTTTTGCTCATTATTTAGAATCCCAATGAGACAAAATAAATTTACCCTGTACTTGTTTTAATTTATGTTCTATAAGCGATTAAATTCGATTTTAATGAGGTTGTAAAGTTGTTATTGCCAGAAGGTTTACAGGAATATTTGCCGATTTTGTTTTTCCTTTGTGTAGCTTTGGCTATGTCATTTTTTATGGTGGCGTTGCCTTTTGTTATAGCGCTGCGAAGGCCTGACAAAGAAAAATTATCTCCGTATGAATGTGGTTTTGAGCCTTTTTCTGATGCGCGCGGGAAGTTTGATGTACGTTTTTACCTTGTCGCGATTTTATTCATTATATTTGATCTGGAAATAGCATTTTTATTTCCCTGGGCGATTACGCTCGGGAAGATCGGCTATTTTGGCTTTTGGTCAATGATGACCTTTTTGGGGATTCTTACAGTTGGTTTTATATATGAGTGGAAAAAGGGCGGGCTTGAATGGGAGTAGGTTATGTCATCTGAATTAATAAAAATTCCTGCCGGAGCCAGCCAGGATGAGCTGCTGAACTCGGTTTCGCGTGATATTGCCGATAAAGGTTATGTTTTGGCGAAAACGGATGATTTGGTGAATTGGATTCGTACCGGGTCGCTTTGGCCAATGACTTTTGGTTTGGCCTGTTGCGCGGTTGAGATGATGCATACTGCCGCCAGTCGTTATGATCTGGATCGATTTGGCCTGGTGTTTCGCGCCAGTCCGCGCCAGTCGGATGTGATGATTGTTGCCGGGACTTTGACTAATAAAATGGCGCCTGCCTTGCGTAAGGTTTATGATCAAATGGCCGAGCCACGTTGGGTTATTTCAATGGGGTCGTGTGCCAATGGCGGTGGTTATTATCATTATTCTTATTCGGTTGTGCGCGGTTGTGATAAAATTGTGCCTGTGGATATTTATGTT
>JAJRPW010000130.1 GCA_024280585.1 Alphaproteobacteria bacterium | reverse complement strand
TACTTATAATAATGATGATTCGTTTTTCTTGGATACTGCGGTCAAGCCGCAGTATGACGAACTCTGCTGCTTGTATTTAGTTACAAAGGCCGCATTTCTTTTGTTAAGAATATTTAGATGCGTTTGCCCTGGCCTAGTTGAATTATTATCTGGATTTATTCTAAAAAATGTTGTACACATGGAATATGCAGGGATTTTGGGAGAACTTTTTGTATATTTTGTACAAACAGGGTGTTATTTTTTATTTTCCTTACAATTGACTTGTTCTATGAAGGAGCAAATAGTATAGTGTGTTTTGCTTTGGAGTGACCGTAGAAATTCAAGGTGAGCAAAATTTCAGCCTGGATTTTACGCAGCCTGTCTTCGCGCAGGCGGGGATGAATTTTGTAAGCTTGCAGAATGATGCTAGGTAAATCCGAATGAAAAACACTATATAATTATAGAATGCTAAAATTATTTAGCAATTAATGTAGAAGGTATCGACATGTTATATTTAATGCGAAAGCAGAACGAATCAATTATAATCAATAACGACATCGAACTCAAAGTTATTGAAATCAAAGGAAAATCTGTAAAACTTGGCTTTGACTTTCCGAAAGGGGCTTCGGTTTTGCGTAAGGAATTATACGACAAAATCATGGCAGAAAATCAAGCAGCATCAGGTGATGCAGCTCCGGGTGTTGGTGATTTGCCACTATCACTTAATTTGAAATTAGGTGGTGCGCCTGAGTCAAGCGAGTCAAGCGAGTCAAGTGATTAGATCAGTATAATCTAAAATCTCATATTGCATATAAAATTATATTATATATAGTTGGCTGGGAGTTTACACAACCTGTATTAGAGGAGCGCGCATGACCACACAATCACAAGCTGAAAACGAAAAAACTGGTGATTATAAAATAGCTGACCTGTCATTGGCTAATTGGGGCAGGAAGGAAATTACTATAGCCGAAACGGAAATGCCTGGCTTGATGGCGCTGCGCGAAGAATATGGCAGTAGCCAGCCTCTAAAAGATGCACGGATAGTGGGATGTTTGCACATGACTATTCAAACGGCAGTGTTGATCGAAACACTTACCTGCCTTGGCGCAACAATTCGCTGGAGTTCTTGTAACATATTCTCAACGCAAGATCACGCAGCAGCAGCTATGGCCGAAGCTGGAGTCCCGGTTTTCGCATGGAAAGGCGAGACGGACGAGGAATATGAATGGTGTATTGAGCAAACTTTGGAAGGCCCGGATGGTTGGAAACCAAATCTTATTCTTGATGATGGCGGCGATTTAACGAAGATAATTCATGATACAAAACCCGATTTAATTAAGAATATCAAAGGAGTTTCCGAGGAAACCACAACCGGTGTCTTGCGTTTATACCAAATGGCTAAAGAGGGGAAGCTGAAAATCCCTGCGATAAATGTTAATGATTCCGTAACAAAATCTAAATTCGATAATTTATATGGTTGTCGCGAAAGCCTGGTTGATGGAATTAAGCGCGCGACGGATGTTATGATTGCCGGAAAAATCGCCGTTGTTGCAGGTTACGGTGATGTTGGCAAAGGTTCTTCCGCGTCACTTCGTAATCAGGGCGCTCGTGTTCTAATCACTGAAATTGATCCGATTTGTGCGCTTCAGGCCTGCATGGAAGGTTACGAAGTTGTGACTATGGAATATGCTGCACCTATTGGCGACATATTTGTAACTACAACTGGCAATAAAGACATTATAACAATTGACCATATGCGCGCCATGAAAGACCGCGCAATCGTCTGTAATATTGGGCATTTCGACACTGAAATACAAATAGGCGCACTGGATAATATGAAGTGGGATGAAATCAAACCGCAAGTGGATGAAGTTGAATTTCCCGATGGAAAAAAGCTGATTATCCTGGCGAAAGGGCGGTTGGTAAATTTAGGTTGCGCGACAGGTCACCCATCTTTTGTGATGAGCGCATCATTTACTAATCAGGTTCTGGCGCAAATTGAGCTGTGGCAAAATTCAAAGAATTATGAAATTGGCGTGTATACTTTGCCTAAAAAACTGGACGAAAAAGTTGCAGCTTTGCATTTGGATAAACTCGGTGCAAAATTGACCAAACTTAGCAAGGAACAGGCTGATTATATTGACGTTTCGACTGAAGGGCCATATAAACCAGAGCATTATAGGTATTAAGATTTAAGCCGTTGCTTTAAGAAAGGCGCGCTCCAGATTTTTTTCTTTATTATCCTTTAGGAATTGGCCGGGGCTGCCTTCATAAGTCAATTTCCCCTTATGCATAACCGCCATTCTATCGCATATTTCTTCAATATCAGATAAAATATGCGAGCTGAAAAAGATGGTGTTACCTTGCTTTTTATAATCAAGCATTAGTTCTTTTAACTGAATCCTGGCGCTTGGATCAAGCCCACTCATGGGCTCGTCCAAAAGCAATAATGGTGTTTCTACCAAAAACACGGATAAAAGCCCCAATTTTTGCCCCATTCCTTTGGAGTATTTACTAATTTTGTGGCTTAGCATATCCGGATCAAGATCAAGGATTTTAGCTTTTGCCCGAGCTTTTTTAAGATTAAGTTTTTT
>JAJRPW010000129.1 GCA_024280585.1 Alphaproteobacteria bacterium | reverse complement strand
ATTATATTTAATCTTTGTACAACCTCTTTTTCATGCTAACCTTATGTTTTATATGATTTTAGCATTGTTATGCTGAGTCATTCCAGCGAAGGCTGGAATCCAGTCCTATTTAAAAAAACGCGGCCTATACGACAGATAGTGATTGTATTATTTTAATAGGACTGGATTCCAGCCTTCGCTGGAATGACTCAGTATTTACAGGCAAAGTAGCACAAAACACAAGCTTTGATGTCACCACTTCAGGTTGTGAAGCTTGTGTTTTTAGAATGGGATTGGTTGTATTCATGATTTTGCCCTGATAATAAACAACAAATCATTTGACATGAAACTGCTACAATGCTATAATCCGGGAAATTTTAATTATTGGAGAAAAATAATGCCTGAATTAACAAAAAATGAAAAAAAATTTATAGCAAAAATAACCGCTGCCGGAATTAATGAGTCAAAGCGTAAGGAAATAGTTAGCGCTGAATTTGGTGAAGAAAAATTTGGAGAATTAGTTTCCAAACTAGAAAAAATGCAAACGGGTAAAGAATTATTCATAGCAGCCTGGGCATATGATTCAGGAGTTGGCAAAAAAACTGATAAGAAAAAAGCTGAAAAGTTATATAAAGGGGCTATAGCAGCCGATCCAAAAAACTCAGCTGCAAAAAACAACCTGGCAGGGTTATATGAAGATCAAGGAAAAACAGCAAAAGCTGAAATATTATATAAAGGGGTTATAGCAGATGATCCAGAAAACTCAGATGCAAAATACAATCTGGCATTGTTATATAAAGATCAAGGAAAAACAGCAGAAGCTGAAATATTATATAAAGAGGCTATAGCAGCCGATCCAGAAAACTCAGATGCAAAAAACAATCTGGCAGGGTTATATGTAGATCAAGGAAAAACAGCAGAAGCTGAAATATTATATAAAGAAGTTATAGCAGCCGATCCAAAAAGCTCAGATGCAAAAAACAATCTGGCAGTGTTATATGCAAATCAAGGCGAAACAGCAAAAGCTGAAATATTATATAAAGAAGTTATAGCAGCCGATCCAAAAAGCTCAGATGCAAAAAACAATCTGGCATTGTTATATGCCAAAAACCCTGCTTTGGGTGATTTGAAAAGTAATATAGAATTTTTTGTAGAATCTTTAAATGATTCACCGCAGGAAAATAAATATATTACATCCATCAAAAGTAATTTTTATAAATATATCAAAGCGCAAGATAGTAAAGACCTATCTGCCGTACTTTTGGTGATAACAGGTAATGTGCCGGCATCTGCTGATTTGAGCAAGCCAGATATTAAAAATGACAAATATTTTCCTTTATTTGAGGCGGTTGAAAGTAACGATAAAGAAAATAGAAGTAAGTGGGATAAGTTGCGAAATAAACCTTCTTTGTTGGATAAAACCAACCAAATACAAAAAAGTGAAGCTGGCAAAGAAAATACCGGGGAAAATACCATAGATACTGTCGAAACTCCTGAAAAGAAGAAGGTAAGATCTGACAGAATAAAAGGAAAGACACGTTATGGTAATGATAGAACGCCGCTCCTTGCCGCCGCTGAAACTAACGATACTGGCTGGGTTGCAGCAGTTTCTTTCGCAAATGCAATTGAAACTAACGACCTTTTGAGTCCCGCAGCAGAAAAAGCCCTTGATGAGCTTAAAGTCTGTCCTGCAGTTCCAAATGATCCTTTCGCAAAGGCAAGCGCTCCTTCGCTGATATCATGGGAAAAAAGAGTAGCAGTCCCTGAAAAAAGAGAGCAAATTTTGGCATTAGGTTAGTGTTCACATAAGAAGGGGCTTTATACAAACGCTCCTTCCTCAACCTCGCTAATCGCCTCAAAAATATCTTCGATGCTGGAATAGTCGGTGTTATGGGATTTGTGCAACTGTTTTTCGACAATACGGATTATATCCAGAAATTTAATCTCGCCCCTCAAGAACTTAGCGACAGCGATTTCATTGGCGGTATTAATCATCGCGGGCATTAATCCGCCGATTTTCAAAGCTTCCCGCGCGATTGATATGGCCGGGAAAATGCTCTCATCAAAATCTTCAAATGTGAGTTTGCCTAAGCTGACTAAATCCAGTGCTGCGCCGCTTATTTCCGACCGTTTTGGCCATGAAAGAGCAACGGAAATTGGCGTACGCATATCCGGCGCCCCAAGTTGCGCCAAAACCGAGCCGTCTTTATATTCCACCATCGAATGCACAATAGATTCAGGGTGCACGACCACTTTGATCTGCTCGCGCGTAACCGGAAACAAGTGAAACGCCTCAATAATTTCCAGCCCTTTATTCATCATTGTCGCCGAATCGACAGAGATTTTCGCGCCCATATCCCAGTTCGGGTGGGCAACCGCCTGTTTTGGCGTTATATCCTGCAACTGCTCGAGCGAAAACCCTCTAAATGGCCCGCCGGAAGCGGTTAAAATGATATTTTTTACGGAGTCCTTTTGGTTTGGATCCAGCACTTGAAAAATAGCACTATGCTCTGAATCCACCGGAATCAGGCTAGCATTATTTTTTGCAACCTCGTCAATCATCAATTGCCCCGCGCAAACCAGGCATTCTTTGTTGGCTAGCGCAATTTTAGCGCCGCGTTTAATCGCGGTCATAGTAGGTTTTAGGCCGGCATAGCCAACTATCGCCGACATTACTATATCCGAATCCATCGCCGCCGCTTCAATTACGGCCTTTCCCCCCGCCGCTGCTTGAATATTAGTATTGTTCAAGGCATTTTTAAGCTGCTCGAATTTGCTTTCATCGGCAGTGACGGCGATTTTTGCATTAAGCTGAATCGCCTGTTTTGCCAGTAATTCAACATTGGAATTAGCTATAAGCGCTACCGTTTGGTAGTTATCGGGCGATTCTTCAATAACTTTTATGGTGTTTTTGCCGATTGAACCGGTGGAGCCGAATATAGAGACTGTTTTCATTAGAAAAAATTACCGCCTTTTAGCAAGGAAATAATGGCGAAAACCGGGGCTACAGTGACCAGCCCGTCGACCCGATCCATGATTCCGCCATGGCCTGGAATAATGCTACCGCTGTCTTTTACGCCGAATTTTCGCTTCACCCATGATTCAAGGAAATCGCCACTTTGTGCGATAATAGCCAAGAATGCGCCGATAATTACCATCGAGAAAAATCCAAATGAATGGATGAATATTGATGCAAAGGCGCCGACAAATCCGGCAGCAAGCATGCCGCCTGCCAGCCCTGCCCAGGTTTTATTAGGGCTGATTTTGGTATAAATTTTAGGGCCGCCGATGATGCGCCCGGCGAAATATGCCGCAATATCAGTTGCCCAAACGAACAATAAAACCAGTAATATTATACCAAATCCGCCCTCGACACTTCTTAAATACATGAGTGAGGATGCGAAAATAGTGACATATGCAATGCCGCCAAACTCCCAATATTTCTGCTCTTTTGCCTTTAATTTTTCCTTGCCGGAGGTGATAATGCCGCTCCATTCAAAGGCCATAATAGTCGCTGCTAACACAATGAAACTATTGAATAAATTGCCACCCAAAACAGCGATGACCAGCACAACAGGGATCAAAATTCCTGCGGATAGTATTCTTTTCTGCAAATTTTCAGACAATTTAGGAAGTTCCATAACGCCTCTCTCTTGTTGCAAATTCTTCGATGGCTTCGACAAAATTTTCTTTTTTAAAGTCGGGCCACAGAATATCTGTAAAAAATAATTCCGTATAAGCCAGCTGCCACAGCAAAAAGTTGCTCAGCCGCTGCTCGCCGCTGGTTCTGATTAATAAATCAGGTTGCGGTATACCGAATGTATACAAATATTTTTCAAAAGTCTCTTCTTTTATCTGTTCTGGCTTTAATTTTGCAGCGCATATGCTCTTTACGGCCTCGATGATTTCCTGGCGTGAACCATAGCTAAGCGCAATAATCAGAGTTAGTTTGGTATTATTTTTAGTCAGTTTTTCAGCGCCCATAATTTGTTTGTTAATTGAATCGGAAAGTTTACTTCTATCCCCGATTATCTTCAAACAAACGCCATTTGTATGGATCTTATTCAGTTCTTTGCCCAAATAAAAGCGCAGCAATTCCATCAACCCCTCAACCTCGTCAACCGGTCTTTGCCAGTTTTCGGAGGAAAAAGCATATAAAGTCAAGTATTCCACGCCATTTTCCTGGCAGGATTCAATAGTCTGTTTAACTGATTCCGCGCCTTTTTTATGGCCAGCTATTTTGGGCAGATTACGCTTGTTTGCCCAGCGCCCATTGCCATCCATGATGATTGCAACATGTCTGGGAATTTTTCCTGCGTCTGTTTTTATTGATTTAGATAGCATGATAACCAATTATTATATTCTGATACTTTCCGTCATTGCGAGCGCAGCGAAGCAATCCAAGGGCGTAACTATGCTAACCTATAATACAAATCTTCCCAACGGGGATTTAATTTATTGATTAAATCCAGTTTTTTTCTACGCGAACCGCCTTTTAGCTGTTTTTCTCTTTTTATTGCATTTTCCATATCATCAAATATTTCATAATATACAAGCGTTTTACAAGTATATTTACTGGTAAATCCTTTTGCCAGGCTATTTTTGTGCTCATATATTCTTTTTTCAATGTGCGAGGTAACTCCAGTATATAATGTGCCATTTTCTTTGTTGGTCATTATGTATATAGCCGGTTGTTTTTTACGTCTCATATTTTGCCCTTGGATTGCCGCGCTGCGCTCGCAATGACGTTTACTTAGACCTCAACTATATCTTTTTCCTTTTTGGAAAGTGCTTCATCAACCATTTTGACAAAAGAGTCGGTAAGCTTTTGAACTTCATCACCTTTTGTGTGCTGCTCATCTTGTGACATGTCTCCGTCTTTTTCCAGTTTTTTCAAATTATCCATGCCGTCTCTGCGCACATTACGGATCGCAACTCTGGCTTTTTCCGCATACCCACTCGCGATTTTAGCCAGTTCCTTGCGCCTCTCCTCGCTCAAATCAGGAATGGGAACTCTGATTGATCCGCCATCGGAAGAGGGGTTAAGCCCAAGCCCGGCATTGGTTATAGCCTTTTCTACGACTTTTGCGTTCGACTGATCCCAAACTTGCACCGATAATAACCTTGCCTCAGGAACGCTGACTGTTGCAACCTGGCTAAGCGGCATTTTGCTGCCATAAACTTCGACAACAACGCTGTCCAATAACCCTGCACTAGCTCGGCCGGTTCTAAGGCCTTTTAAGTCGCTTTCAAATGCGTTTGCCGCGCCTTCCATGCGCCGTTTTAAGTCTTTGATTAGTTTACCTGGCATTATTTTTTCTCCCTTATTATCGTGAAAGTGCCTTCGCCGGTTGCCGCTTTGGCAAAAGATCCTTTCGATTGTATTGAAAACACCAATATCGGTATTTTATTCTCTTTCGCCAGCGATATGGCCGCCGCGTCCATAACCTCTAATTCTTTGGTTAAAACTTCTTTATATGTCAAAACATCGTAACGTTTTGCTTTCTTATCTTTCTTCGGATCGGCGGAATATACCCCGTCAACCTGTGTGCCTTTAAATATGGCATCGCAGCCCATTTCGACCGCGCGCAGAGCACCCGCCGTGTCGGTTGTGAAAAACGGATTACCGGTTCCTGCCGCAAATATGACAACCCGGCCTTTTTCCATATGCCGTACCGCGCGCCGTCTTATATATTGCTCGCAGACGGTAGTCATTGGAATTGCTGATAAAACACGGCTTTGCACGCCGATTCCATCCAGGCAATTTTGCAATGCAAGCGCGTTTATAACCGTTGCCAGCATTCCCATATAATCAGCACTGGCGCGCTCCATTCCAGCTTCAGCCGCGAAAGCGCCGCGATATATATTGCCGCCGCCAACAACCAGGCACACTTCTATGCCCTTGTCCTGCACTTGTTTTATGTCATTGCAGATGCGAATGACGGCCTCAGGGTCGTGGCCAAATTGCTGGTTGCCCATTAATGCCTCGCCAGAGACCTTTAAAAGTATGCGTTTATATTTCATATATATCCGATAAATATTTATTGAGACGGGCAGCATAATATATATTAGTCATTTTGTTAAGACAAAATGTGAAAAAAGTACTTTATTATTTATCATATAAATGATATAAGCCCTGTTCGTAAAAATTTTAATGATTAAATAAGGATTACAGATGCCAGGATACGGATCACAGGATAAACAGCAAGGCAAATCACCAATGCAACAAGGACAATCTTTCTCAAGTGTAGGCGCAGCTTTGCGCGAGCGGGTTAAAGGGGTTGATTTTGTTGGTGTAGCTAAAGATTTTGCGATTCCTGGTGTTGCTGCATTAGCGGTTACACCTCCTTATACAGTAGGAAAAAAACTGCAAACATATTTACAAACTGGTGTTTGGAATAAGCCTTTATTAAGTGGTGGATTAGAAATTGTAAAATTGCAGTTATCACGATTTGCCCTACGCATTGGTTTTTTGCCGATTGTTACGCAATATGCTGTGGATCATCGTCCGGATGGAGTTAGTGTTGGGAGCACAAAAATGGTTGCTACGGTAGCAAATGGTCTGGTGGCAGATAGTCTTATACTGTCAACAGAAAGAATGGCGGTAGCAAAGCAAAGCTATAAACCAGAAAGTGGCATGCCAACCCCTTCTTTTGGTCATTATTGGAAAAATAATACATCATCAGGTTTTGTTAGGGAGGTGAATCGTGGGTTTATTGCTACTATTGGGTTTAGACAAACTCCCTTTTGGGTTGCGATGGCTTTAACTAAAAGAGAACTTGATAAAAGACTACCAGAGAATCCTACGCTTTCAGCGAAGCTTTCTGTTGCAGGTGTATCAGCATTTGCTGCAACTTCAACAAATGTAGCCTTGACGCCTTTTTCGGGTGTTGTGACATCTATGCAGCGTTATCATGATCCTTTGCCTCTAAGAGGGGCAATAGCTGATACATTTACGAGTCATCCTGAGTTTCGTGCTTCAATAGAAGTAAAAGGGTTTGCAGGCTTGATTAAAGAGAAAGGTTTTGTGGGCTTAGTGCAAAATAAGGGGTTTCAAAGCCAGGTAAAATTAGCATATAGAGGTGCTTCCGGAAGGGGGTGGTTAACAGCTGTTAGTGCTACTGGTATGTGTCTTACTATGGTCGCTCAGGAAATGCGCAAGCAATATGATGAAACCGGCCGTTCCCGCTAACCTACCGCCCAGCGACCAACTTACCAAGTGTGCCTAAGAATTTCCCCGAAGCGTCATCGCTGAAAACCTCCAGTTTTTCCGGGGTAGGGGAGGTGAGGGAGATGCCTTTATCCAGCGTAACGAAATAAACATCACCGGCCTTCATCTCGTGATTAATCACCTCGCCATTGGCCTTCGATATTTGTACAGAAACATCATCACTAGCCATTAAAACCAGTTTTTGCGGGGCTTCTGGTTTTTGGAAGTCGGGTTTATCATTCAGCGCAGCTCGAACTTGCGGCAGATTAAGTTTTATAGCAACAGGTGCTGCGGAATATTCAGAGTTATACCAACTCGCATATATAATTACAGTCGCCAGTATTGATATTAATATTATTTTAGCCCCGGGACGCATTGATTCTTCATTAAAATATGTCAGCGATATCGGCTTTATAAACATCTCTGCATAAGAGGATTTAGCCGCTTTTTTCGATTTTGTCAGCTTTACCTGATCGCTCCGAAGCCCGAGCCATTTTGCATAGCTTTTTATATAACCGGCTAAATACACCTCGTTTGTAAGGGCGGAGGTGTCGCCAGATTCTATCGCGCGCAAATATTCCTTACGGACTTTCAAGGCCTTGGCCGCATTATTAATCTTAAGGCCTTTGTTAAGCCTTGTTTCTCTGAGTAACTGTCCGATTTCTTCATTGTTCATACTAGATAGTCTAAATCAGTGAAGGGCAAGTGTAAAGCGGAACTGTGGCTAGCTAACCTCAAGCTCATTCATCAACTCGCGCCACTCTCTTTTGCTCATACCTGAAGTTTCCTGCGTAACCTCCTGGCCACGCAGCTTTTTCTTCACAACCTCCATGCCCTTGCCGGAAATTGTTGTAGCATTGACGCGATGGTCTAAGAACGCGTTGTAAGTCGTTGGTACCCAACGTTTTACCACATCAAGCATTGCCTGTGCAAAAACACGAATCTCATATTGTGCATGTAAATCAGCACGTAAGAACAGAAAGTGCATTAAGTTGTGTAAGTCTATCTTCCAATACCATTGAGTATACACGTTAATTGGTAAATTTATGCGCGCCAACTCGCGAGCAATCCCCTTGCGATTATCATTTACAACTTCGCCATTTGCAGTGCAGTT
>JAJRPW010000128.1 GCA_024280585.1 Alphaproteobacteria bacterium | reverse complement strand
TAGTACAAAGAATGAAGCGGCATAAACTAACACTTAAAGATCGAATTTCCTTCCTCCAAGCCTTCCTTTGCGACGATATAATTGCGTAATCAAGTACTTCTGCTAGGACTTACGCATGAAGTCGTTTTTGTTTGTTTTGTCGTTAAAAATAACCTAAAAATACCCATGTACTTCGTGTGTACACTCCGTTTTTTAGAACATTTTTGCCTAAAAACAATTCAAAAATACTCGTCCTGCGTAAGTCCTATATGCTTTATTACTATGCGTTGTTGTTTGTCGATACCATTACATGGTTAACCAATTATTAATAAATTTAGTGTATTGTAATAATGTGCACATTTTAATTATAGCGACGATTGCTATAAAAAATATAAGGTATATACACGTAAATGATTGTTTTATCTAATAAAATATTAAGATGCGAATTGGAGGGCGGTGTTTAATGACTGACCAGATTCCTCCTGCGCCCCCTCCCCAAACTCCTCCTCCTGTAGCCGGAACAGTCGGATCTGCCGGTGCGGGTTTAGCCGGAAATGGTGGTATTGGCGCCGCAGCAATGGCTGCATCCGTCGGCAGAGCCAAAGAGGTTGGTACGGCAGGAGCCGTTGGTGCTAAAAAAGCAGTTTTATCGCCGAAAGAAGCTTTTAAACAGGCATTATCACAAGGGAGCGATAAAGAATCCGGCTCTGCAGCAAAAGAAAACGGTGACATAGGTCCTTCATCAAACGTCATAGATTTTGTAGATAATATAATAGAAAACGGAATTACTTTAGGCGTAAGTGATATACATATGGAGCCTTTTGAAGCGCGCTCCAGATTGCGCTACAGACGTGATGGAACACTAAAAGAGGTCGAGGAATTCGCCACTTTTTTACATGCAAACTACTCAGCTGTTTCGACCAGGATAAAAATTCTGGCATCTTTGGATATTTCCGAACGTCGTCTGCCACAAGATGGAGCGATTAGGTTTGATTATAAGGCCGGCGATGACATTGTTGACCTTCGTGTTTCGGTTCTGCCAACTTCTTGCGGCGAAAGAATCGTTATGCGTATCATGGATAAAAGCGCGCTAAATATGCCTTTGGCCGACCTGGGATTCCCGGAAGCGGAATTTGCAAAAATACAAAAAGCGATTCACTCACCACAAGGAATGATTTTAGTTACAGGTCCCACAGGTTCGGGTAAATCAACGACGTTGTATGCAGTTTTAAACTCCCTTAATGACCCTGAAATTAACCTTATGACAGCGGAAGATCCGGTGGAATTTAAGGTTGAGGGAATAGGGCAGGTGCATGTAAAAGATAATATTGGCCTAACTTTTACGGCGGCGCTAAGGTCATTTTTAAGGCAGGATCCGGAAGTAATAATGGTCGGTGAAATCAGGGATAAAGACACAGGCGACATTGCCGTTAAAGCATCTTTAACAGGTCATTTGGTATTAAGTACATTACATACTAATGACGCGCCAAGTACAATTACACGTTTGATAAATATGGGAATTCCATCTTATTTAATCACTTCTTCGCTAACTATGGTTATAGCGCAGCGTCTGGCAAGAAAAATATGTCTGTCTTGCAAAACGGAAGATATGGAAGCCACCAAAGAAAGCTTTTTATCACTTGGTTTTCCTGAGGATGTGGCTTCAAAAGCCAAGGCGTATACAGGTACAGGCTGTGATGAATGTTTTGACGCTGGTGCAAAGGGCAGGCGAGCAATACATGAAATATTGGTAATCACAAGAACTATAAAAGAAGCAATCTTAGCCAACAAAAATGATATTGAAATAGGTGATATAGCTAAGGCAAAAGATGGGTTCGTAACGATGCAGGATACGGGTAGAGCGCTGATTCTCGAAGGAATGATAAGCATAGAAGAATTCAAACGCATCTTGATGATAGAGGATTAAAATGGCCATATTCCAATGGAAAGGTATTGAAGGAAGCCAGGTCGCAAGCGGTGAAATCGAAGCAAAAAACGCTGATGACGCAACTGGAAAGCTTAAAGGCCAGAAAATTATTGTCACAAATATCATTTTAATATCAGGAACAGAGGAAGCAAGTGCTGATGGTGAAGATGTAATTGATCCAACCCAACCCGTTAAGATGAAAGAAAAAAAGCATAAAGCCAAGGCAATAAAGATTAAAGACCTGACCGTATTTACCAAAAAATTCGCAACAATGATACAAGCCGGATTGCCTATTTTAAAAACCATGAAAATGCTTGAGTCACAACAAGAAGACGCTAATTTCAGATGGGTTGTGAAAACTCTGCGTGAAGATGTCGAAAGCGGATCAACTTTATCAGAGGCTTTTGCCGAACATCCCGGTGTTTTTGATACGGTTTACATCAACTTGCTTAAAGCCGGAGAAACTAGTGGTAAGCTGGTGACTTTCCTGCAAAAATTAGTAATACAACTCGAAAAAGCCGCCGGCATTCAAAAGAAAGTCAAGGGAGCGTTGCGCTACCCTATAATCCTTTTATGCGTTGCTCTTGGCGTTATTATTGTGATGATGGTCAAGGTTGTACCGGTGTTCCAGAATATGTTTTCATCCATGGGTCATGACCTTCCAGGGCCGACTCAGCTTATTGTAAATATTAGCGAATTTTGTCGGGATCCAATGAAGGGTGGGGCGTTGGCTATTTCACTGGTGGTATTGTATTTTTTCACAAAATTTATGATAAGAACCAATGAGGCGGTTAGGCGCAAAGCCGACCGAATTGTCCTAAAAATTCCGATTATTGGTGATATTATCCAAAAATCCAGCCTGGCGAAGATTGCGATGGTTGAAGGAAATCTTGGGGCAGCCGGTGTTTCTGTCATTGAATCTTTGGATATTGTCTCGAAAACTATACCAAACAGCGTATATACTGACGCTTTTGAAATTATAAAAGACGGCGTTTCATCAGGAAATTCCATCTCCTCTTTGTACTCAACATGCGACATATTCCCGCCAACATTTCACCAAATGCTAGCCGTTGGCGAAGAAACTGGTAATATGGATGAAATGTTTGAGGCCACAGCTCTTTATTACGAAGAGGAATTCGACATGGCCGTTGATCGCTTAACAGAAGCATTAGAGCCAATTATGATCGTGTTCATGGGTATCACCGTTGGTTTCATCATCGTCGCGATGTATATGCCGATTTTCCAAATGGGAAAGATGATTTAGCGGCCTATTTGGGTTCCTTTTTCTTTATTATTAAGTGTATATGGATCATTGACAATGGCAGTATTCACTTCTTCAGCAAGCTTTTCCGGCACGCCCAGATCCAACTTTTTGTAAGTATTTTGTATAGATCTGGCCTGCTCGGCTGCATAAATATCAAAAATACTGAGTACTTTCCGACCAAGCGCTTGTTCAAATTGATTCCTGGCTTCTTCTTCGCTGATATTACTCTTTTTATCGGAATTTTTAACAACGCCATTTGATTCAAATATACCCACAGCGCTTCTTGGTAAAAATCCCCAATATTTAAAAGGTGAGGCGGATACATACCCCTCTTCAATAAGCGATTCTAAATCATTTGATTGTGGGCTTCCTTCTTTTGAAGTTTTTTTGTATTGGCAAAATATCAAGCCTTCTTTTCTAAGTACCTTAGGGTCGTTAGAGAAGTGTTTTTCAAATGTTTTTTGTATGTTCTCACGGTAGTCTGGGTCTGTTTCTTTAGTCGTGCTAAGAGCTATAGCTAGCACTTCTTGATATAATCCAAACGCTTTTTTTGTTCCTGCTGCTTTATTTTGTTCTAATTCTCCAAAGCTGGATGTATGCGTTCCTTCGGTGAATGTTCCATCCGGGTTGGGGAATTTAAAGGTTTTTTCAACAGCTACAAACGAGGTTTGATTAAGGAATAGAGGAAGGTCTTGTGGTGGGCCTTGCACTGCATTAATTGTCCTCATACCAGCTTCATTCATTCTCTTATGCGCGTCAAATACATCCTCCACTTCTGGTGTAAAATGGTTGAAATGAGGATAAAAGGCCAGCGTATCAGCAGCCAACGGGCTGATTTTCAATAATGCTTCATAATCATCTCTGGAGATAAGCGCTTCTTTTCTTTCTGCAAATAATGCTACAACTTCTGCTTCAAATTCATTGGATTGCTCACGAGTTAGGCCGCCTTCTACCTCAAAAATTTCAACTAATTCAATTAGCTTAGGGGTAAAGAAGTTTCTTTTCTCGATAGCTTTTTTAGCCATTTTTTGCACTTCTTCGCCTAGTAACTCAAGTCGTAATTTTGAAGTAAAAACTCGAAAAGGGTTGCCGCCTGCAAGGGGGGAGCTAAATGCAGTTGAATGCGCCTGGACTTCTAATAAATTATAATATTCAACAGGATCCATGCCCATAACGGCAAATATTCGGTTCATCATACTTAATTCGTAGCCGGTCACAATACGAATTGCTGCATGTCGAGTCTGACTTATTTCATTTAAAGCATTTGAATTTCCTGCAAATTTTTCCGGATGCGCGTTTATATATGCCTGGTTCGATTCTCTGGCAATTCCAACCATATCATTATACAGCGGAACTTCATCTCCATATTGCCTCGATGCTGCATTGGAAATTGCCTGTCTAATTTCATTTGCCGGTATGTATTTTTCTGTCATAAATCTACTCGTAAAATCTTTTTTTTGCCCATTTAGTAGAGGTGAATTTTTCAAGGTAAATCTACTTGTTACCAGGATTCTATTTATGCCTCTCATTTATGCCCCCTCGTTTTTATCTAGTCAATATATTTAGGGATTACGCACAACATCGTCTTTTTGTAGTCGTTCTGCAGAAGTCCTAAATATTAAAAAATTAAGTATGAAAGGTATCCTTAAGATTTGTAAAATGCAAAGGGAAAATACAAAAAAAGCCCTGTAAAAACAGGGCTTTTAGTAAAGTCATAAATATCAATATGTTAACGAGAATAAAACTCGATAACAAGATGTGGTTCCATCACAACTGAATAAGGAATATCCTCCAGCTTAGGAATTCGGATGATTTCAATCGTGCCTTTTTTATGATCAGCTTTCAAATATTCCGGAACCTCGCTTTGTGCCCCTTGTAAAGATTGAATTACCATAGGGATTTGCAGGGATTTTTCTTTTATCTGGATCACATCACCAATTTTCAGGCGATAGCTAGCTATATTAGCTTTTACGCCGTTTACAGTAAGGTGTTTATGGTTAACAAATTGACGTGCAGCGTGAACACTCGGCACAAAATTTGATCTGAAAATAGCACTATCAAGGCGGAATTCCAGCAATCCAACCAGATTTTCAGAAGTGTCACCTTTTAGTCGGATTGCTTCTTTGTAGGTAGAGCGGAATTGCTTTTCAGTAATATTTCCGTATGATTTTTTTAGCTGCTGTTTCGCGCGTAATTGCTTGCCGTAATCGGAAATTATTCCTCTGCGACCATTAGGGCCGTGTTGCCCTGGTGTATAATTTTTTGCGTGGACTGGGCAGCTGGTGCTTCCGCAAACCGGAGCCATCTGTCTTCGGCATATTTTATGTTTAGCTTTAGTTCTTTTCGACATAGTGTGTTACCTTAAATTATCGCGCTAACCAATTGTTTAAGCTTTGAAATCTCGCGCACGAATTCTGAGAATTTAAAACTCTGGATAAGATAATTACTTATCGTCCTTGCTTCCTTCAACCTTAGCGGCATCCTCTTTTTTAGGAGCTTCGGCTTTCTTATTTTTCTTTTTAGCGCCTTTGCCAGCCTTCTTAGTAAAATCCTGCTTCTCTTTAATACGCGCTGCTTTACCCGTCAATTCACGCATATAATAAAGTTTTGCTCTACGCACAACACCGCGGCGAACAACGACAATGCTGTCAATACGAGGTGAGTGAAGTGGGAAGATACGTTCAACACCTTCGCCATGACTAATTTTACGGACAGTGAATGACGAATTAATTCCAGCATTTTTTCTAGCTATGCAAAG
>JAJRPW010000127.1 GCA_024280585.1 Alphaproteobacteria bacterium | reverse complement strand
TTCAATCTCATCATTGATATTCACCACGCCGCGCTCGATACGCCCAGTTACAACCGTTCCGCGACCGGAAATACTAAATACATCCTCGATAGGCATGATAAAATCACCGTCAATCGGGCGATCCGGCTGTGGAATATAATCATCAACCGCCTTCATCAATTCACGCACTGCATTCTCGCCAATTTCAGGGTTTTTATCCTCCAAAGCGCATAATGCAGAACCTTTAATAACCGGGATATCATCACCGGGAAAGTCATAGCTACTAAGCAATTCACGCACTTCCATCTCAACTAGTTCAAGTAATTCTTCATCATCAACCTGGTCAACTTTATTAAGGAAAACAACCAGCGACGGAACGCCAACCTGACGTGCCAGCAAAATATGCTCGCGAGTCTGTGGCATCGGGCCATCAGCCGCACTCACAACCAAAATCGCACCATCCATTTGCGCCGCTCCAGTGATCATATTCTTTACATAATCCGCGTGACCCGGACAATCAACATGCGCATAATGTCGCGCATCTGTTTCATATTCCACATGAGCCGTCGCAATTGTGATACCACGCTCACGCTCCTCAGGCGCATTATCAATCGCATCATAGGCCTGATATTCACCAAAAAACTTCGTGATCGCCGCCGTCAAACTCGTCTTACCATGGTCAACATGACCGATAGTACCGATATTACAATGCGGCTTTGTGCGCTCAAACTTTGCTTTTGACATTTCTTTCTCCTAAATTAGTTAAACTCTCTAAGCAACTTTTGCTTTTATTTCATCGGCAACTTGGCTCGGTACTTGTGCGTAGCTTTCAAATTCCATACTAAACTGGGCGCGACCTTGCGACATTGACCTTAAATTATTTACGTAACCAAACATTGACGCTAGAGGAACCAGGGCATTCACGATTTGCGCGTTCCCTCTTGGTTCCATACCGCTTACTTGACCACGACGACTATTTAAATCACCAATAATATCACCTGTATAATCCTCAGGAGTGATAACTTCAACTCTCATCATCGGCTCCAAAAGAACAGGGCTAGCCAAATTAGCAGCCTCTTTAAAAGCGGCCTTGGCAGCAAGTTCAAACGCTAAACTACTGGAATCAACATCATGATAAGCACCATCAAGCAAAGTGGCTTTGAAATCCGTCATCGGGAATCCAGCTATGATACCACCTTCTTTAATCATATCTATACCCTTGCCAACTGAAGGAATATATTCTTTCGGAACGTTACCACCAGTAACAGTATCTTTAAATTCAAAGCCGGAACCTGGCTCAGTAGGCTCAAACAAAATCTTAACTTTTGCGTATTGACCAGCGCCACCTGATTGTTTTTTGTGCTGATAAACAATTTCATAAGGCTTGGTTATAGTCTCTCTGTAAGCAACTTGCGGCGCACCGATATTGGCACCAACATCAAATTCACGTCGCATACGATCAATAATAATTTCAAGGTGCAGCTCGCCCATACCTTTTAGTATAGTTTGACCGTTTTCCTCGTCAGTCTCAACTCGCAAAGAAGGATCCTCGGAAACCAAACGACCTATGGCAATACCCATTTTCTCTTGGTCAGCTTTGGTCTTAGGCTCAACAGCAACTTCAATAACCGGTTCAGGAAAATCCATTCTTTCCAAGATCACGGCATTTTTAGGATCACATAATGTATCACCGGTAGTCGTGGCTTTCAAGCCGGCCACCGCAACAATATCACCCGCACGTGCTTCTTTTATATCCTCACGTGAATTGGCATGCATCAACAACATACGGCCTATGCGTTCTTTTTTATCTTTTGTAGAATTAATAACGGTCTCGCCAGCACTCATAACACCAGAATAAATTCTTATAAAAGTCAAAGAACCAACAAAAGGGTCGGTCATCACTTTAAATGCCAAGGCTGCGAACGGCTCATCATCAGAAGATCTGCGCTCGATAGATTTTTCTTCGTCTCTTGCGTCAACACCAGCGATCGCAGTAACGTCAACTGGAGCCGGTAAATAATCGACAACAGCGTCAAGAAGAGGTTGTACACCTTTGTTTTTGAAGGCGCTACCACAAACAACAGGCACAAACGCTCCGTCAATAGTACCTTTTCGGATGCATTTTTTTAGATCCGCTTCCGAAATTTCTTCACCTTCAAGATAGGCTTCCATCAAGTCATCATCAGCTTCTACAGCAAGCTCCACAAGATTGTCACGGTATTTTTCCGCCTGCTCTTGCATATCAGAAGGAATATCAAGCAACTCAAATTCGGCTCCCAAAGCTTCATCTTTCCAAATAATAGCCTTCATTTTAACCAGATCAACCACGCCCTTAAGCTTGTCTTCAAGGCCGATCGGCAACTGTAACACGAGAGCATTTGCGCCAAGACGGTCTTTAATCATATCAACACACATGAAGAAGTCAGCGCCGGTTCTGTCAAGTTTGTTAACAAAACACATTCTCGGAACGCCATATTTATCAGCCTGGCGCCATACGGTTTCAGATTGCGGCTCAACACCTGCAACGCCGTCAAACACAGCAACAGCGCCATCTAATACACGCAAGCTACGCTCAACTTCAATAGTAAAGTCAACGTGACCAGGAGTATCAATAATATTAATTCTGTATTGTTTGTTTTCAGAAGTCCAGAAGCAAGTGGTAGCAGCCGAAGTAATAGTAATGCCGCGCTCTTGCTCTTGCTCCATCCAGTCCATGGTGGCAGCACCCTCGTGCACTTCACCAATTTTATGGGATTTACCAGTATAGTACAAAATACGCTCGGTAGTTGTGGTTTTACCAGCGTCAATATGCGCCATAATACCGATATTGCGATATAATTCTATTGGAGTCGTTCTTGCCATTTTTCTAAATAACCACTTTAAATTTTATTACCAACGATAATGAGCGAATGCTTTGTTTGCATCAGCCATTTTATGCGTGCTTTCACGCTTCTTCATTGCTTCACCTTGTTTTTTATAGGCGTCAATAATTTCGCCCGCAAGTTTAGCACTAATAACCTTTTCACGACGTTTTCTTGCCGAATCAATAATCCATTTTATTGATAACGCCAACCTACGATTAGTACGAACCTCAACAGGAACCTGGTAAGTAGCCCCGCCGACTCTGCGCGAACGAACCTCAACCGAAGGTTTTACATTTTCTATAGCCTCAAGGAAAATCTCAAGCTCATCCTGCTTAAGGCTTTTTTTAACCTGCTCAAGGGCTTCGTATATCGCTCTTTCAGCAATAGATTTTTTACCTTGTTTCATAAGGCAATTAATAAATTTTGCTATAAACTGATTATGATATTTTGCATCAGGCAAAATAGTTCTTTTTACTGCGGCTCTACGTCTAGACATATTACTTAACTTTCCTTTTTACTAATTACTTAGGTTTTTTAGCACCATATTTTGAACGGCGCTGCTTACGATCTTTAACACCTTGCGTATCTAAAGTACCACGAATAACATGATAACGCACACCAGGTAAATCCTTTACACGACCGCCACGGATAATAATAACGCTATGCTCTTGCAAGTTGTGGCCTTCACCCGGAATATATGCCGTAACTTCATAACCATTCGATAAACGAACGCGCGCTACTTTACGAAGAGCGGAGTTAGGCTTCTTAGGGGTTGTTGTATAGACACGAGTGCATACACCTCTTTTTTGAGGATTGCCTTGCAACGCCGGCACCTTGTTTATAACCCGTTTCTTTTTACGTGATTTACGTACTAGTTGATTAATAGTTGGCATCAATTCTCTTCTTATAATTTTTTACAAAAACTTTATATACTGTAAATTAAGCGTTTTCACGAGCACTTCCCTTGCATTCTTCACCCAAGAGAGCGCGAATACTAGTGATGCCATATGCTTTCGTCAAGTAGAAAATTATATTTTTTTCACTATAGCTAATATTATTTTATTTTTTCATCCATTCACGTAATATTTGCACCAATTGATTGGGGTATTTCTCAACAGAACCTAGCGAACTGAGCAATGTTTTTTTATCGCGCGGTGTGGCCGTTAGCTGCTTCTTGGGAGCTATTGCGTTGTTCTGCTAGGTTGGAAGAAAATGACCGCTCATGACCGCCACTTGCTTCTTTGCCAGACTCCAAACTATTTGCAGCATCTAAAAACGATTTGTATGTTTTGCGCAGTTCAATGCCTTTAGTATAGCTTAACGCGTCATTTAAATAATATAAGTGGACGGTTTCCGGTTTAGTATATGTACCAGCTTTTACGCCACCCTCCACATCTTCTTCCCTTTTGTAGAAAATTTTACATTCATTACTTCCATTGTAAAATTTTATTATAGCGTTCTTTAGATCGGTTGTATTTGTTATGGCTCCATTTTCCTGGGCAAATTTACGATCTTCATCGCTCATCTTTGCTCCAATCAGAAGTGTCCCTTTCCAGGATTTTACTGCTCTAAGGTTTTTAAGGTCAGTAAGGTCAGCGCCCATTAAATTAGCGAATTGAAAATTAGCTCTTTTTAAATCAGTCTCGCTCATGTTTGAAAACCTGAGATCGGCAGCGGTAAAATCGGTATGTTTAAGGCAAGATTTGCTTAATTTAGCGTTAGTTAAAATTGCGCTCGCCATATCAGCATAAGATAAATCTGCTTGTGTCAGGTCTGCACGGTCAAACTTCGCACCATAAAACTGACCATACCTCATTGATGCGCCGGACATTCTAGCATCTTGCAGATGAACCTGTAGTAAGCCAGATTCTGATACAGCTTGAGAAAAATTAATATGGTTGAGGGCTTGTTCTTCCAGATTAATATTACGTAAATCCAGAATTGCTTCACGGCTATTTCCATATGAAAATCTTTGATCTACCCATTCTTGCAAAGATGGATCATTATATCCCAATATTTTGCTGGTTGTTCCACTTGCTTTTATTTGCATTTCTTCTGCAAATGCAAGGACTTCTTGCTTGCTCATTTCTAAATAAATTGTTTTCCCCATCGTAACTTCCTATAAATTTTTTGCAGTTTGTACCAAAAACAAAACCTATAGTCAAGGGGAATCGTAAAGTTATTATGCCATGTCCAGGAATGTGAAGCGGCTGCGGCTATATTTCGCGTGGGAGACGGCTTTTTTATAGAAATGTTCATCCCAGCCCAAATCACTTGGCGCAATAGGGCATCCGGCGTTTTTTAGGATTAATTCCATTTTGTTGCGGGGAAGTATGGTTTTTGTAATTTTTTGCTGGAAGTCGGGTTGTTTGGATATATTGCCCCCACCCCAGGGGGAGCTGATTTTATTCAGCTTATTCTCATATTCAACCAAGCACTGCCTGCCAATCTTCTCGCCAAAAAACTCAAGTATTTTCTGCTCATACTCCGTATCCGGCGTAAAATCCAGAGCGCTCCAATTATCCAGAATTTTCTCTTGAATCCCCGCCATAGTCAAAGCCGTCACGCCTATTTGCTCGCCATGATAGGTGTCGCCAGATTTATTGAGCATATCCATAGTATGTGCAATCATATGCTCGCCCTGGCTTGCCGGATGACTTCCGCCACAAATATACATACCCAAACCGGACGCAATCAAAGTTTTGGCAAGCAAACCAACCAACTCCCGGTCGCCTGCAACCAAGTCGGCGCTATTGGCAAATAGTTCGGGTTCATATTCTGCCAGCAATTTAAACGGAAGTTCTTTATAATCAGTGCCGCAGATATAATGTGATAGCAGCCAGTCGCTTTGCGCGGTTGAACGACAAATTGAATCGCCCAGGCCGCTTTGGATGAGGCGCTTGGGTGCGTTTGCCAGAATATCCAAATCGAGAAATATTCCCTTGGGCAGGTGGGCTTCGAGGGATTTTTTGTGTCCATCAATAGTAATGGCTGCATTTGCTGAACTATAGCCATTCATTGAAGGTGCTGTGCCAAACACGCAATAATCCTGTTTGCCTAAAAAGCTGGTATATTTGCATATATCGTTGATGGTTCCGCTGCCTATTGCAACTATATACGTATAATCCCGCGAGTTGCCTCGTACAGATTCAACGATATTATCACAAGGTTTAACTCCATTTTTCAAAACCAGAACTTTTGCGGCAACTTTCTCAAATTTTTTTCCCAAAATTTCATAGGTATTTTCATCACAAACGGCGATAATCTTGTCCTTGAATCCTATGGAATCTAATAAATCTCCGGTATAATTGGCGATTGATGAGTCTATTTCAATTTTGGCAATGGGCACATTTATAAACTCATCAGGTTCTTCATCTTTATAAGTTCCGTCTAATAATGAGTCAATTAATTTATCTGCCATTTCTCACCTTGCTTTGTAAAAACAGGGGGATTATATAGTATGGTCTCAATAACTCCTATAAAAAATTATCCTATGGAAAAGTTAAACATAACAGGCACAAAAACCTTATATTGCAAAGAAGTTCATAGGTTTCTCAAAGTTTACAACCAGACTTTGATTATACCTGTCGCTAATGCGTTACTATTCTTTGCCATATTCAAATTGGCCTTGGGTGACCGGGTTAAAACGATTGGTGCGCTGCCATTTGATGAATTTATGGCTGCAGGATTAATCATGATGGCGGTGATTCAAAACTCATTCGCCAATACCTCATCATCGCTGATAATGGGCAAGGTAATTGGCAATATCATTGATTATTTAATGCCGCCACTATCGGCTGCGGAAGTGACTTTGGCCATGATTTTTGCCGGCGTAACCAGGGGTGTGATTGTCGGGGTGTTGGTGGCCGCTGCTATTGCTGTTTTTGTGCCGATAAAGATACATAGTTTGGGATTCATTGTGTTTTATCTGATAGCCGGCTCAATGTTTTTAGCTACGCTTGGCGTGTTCGCGGGTATAATATCTGATACGTTTGATCAGATGGCGGCGGTGAATAGTTATATAATTGTGCCTATGTCGTTTTTATCCGGGACTTTTTACTCAGTAAATGCTCTGCCGGAATTTTGGTATAATGTAAGCCACTTAAACCCGTTTTTCTATATGATTGACGGGCTTCGTTATGGATTAACCGGCTATCACGACAGCAACCTTATGGGTGGTATAATTTTCCTGATTATTACGAATATTGTCCTGTGGTTGGTTGTGCACACTTTGTTCGCGCGAGGGTATCGGATAAAAAGTTGACGTTTTTTAGATAGTTACTATAATGTTCAGTCCTTATTAATATTGGAACGGAAAAATTGATGGAAAATATTTTACCTGTGTATAACAGAAGCAAATTAGATATTCAGCATGGGGAAGGTGCTTATTTGCATACAAAAGATGGCAGGCGCTACCTGGATTTTGTGTCAGGAGTTGCTGTGAACTGCCTTGGTCATTGCCATCCTAAGCTTGTTGATGTGATTAAAAAACAAGCGGAGAAACTTTGGCATGTCTCGAATTTCTATCAAATTCCCGGTATGCAGGAGTTTGCCGATAAAATAACAGCGAAAACCTTTGCTGATTCGATATTTTTCTGTAATTCTGGCGCGGAAGCAATTGAATGCTGCATAAAAACAGTGAGAAAATATCATGATGCAACTGGCAATCCTGATAAATTCAGGATTATAACGTTCGAGGGAGCCTTTCACGGCCGAACTTTGGCGGCGATTTGGGCCAGCAAACGCGACCCTTTGATACAAGACGGATTTGGCCCGCCAGTTGACGGTTTCGATAATGTGCCATTTGGTGATTTAGAAGCGGTAAAAAATGCAATAACGGATGAGACGGCAGCGATATTGGTCGAGCCGATTCAAGGTGATGGCGGCATAAGACCGACATCGCAGGAATTTCTGGAAGGCTTGCGCGAAATAGCTGATGAGCATGGGCTTTTACTATGTTTTGATGAAATTCAGTGTGGGATGGGCAGAACCGGGAAATTATTTGCCCATGAGCTTTATGGGGTGGAGCCGGATATTCTGGCATCTGCAAAGGGAATCGGTGGTGGTTTTCCACTTGGCGCATGTTTAGTGTCGCAAAAAGCGGCGGTAGGTATGACGCTTGGCACTCACGGTTCAACATATGGCGGCAATCCGCTGGCTATGGCTGTTGGGAATGCTGTTTTTAACGAGGTTTCGCAGGCAGAATTCCTAGAAAATGTTGTAAATATGGGGGATATTCTTAAAGGAAAGCTGGAAGAACTTGCTGAAAAATATCCAAATGTAATAAAAGAGGTGAGGGGTGTTGGCCTTCTTTTGGGCTTGCAAACTGTTGTTAATAATAAAGAATTTTCTGCGAAGGCCGAGGGGCATGGTTTGCTTGTGCCGTGCGCCAGTGATAATGTGGTGAGATTGTTGCCACCGCTTATTATAGATGAAAGTCATATTAACGAAGCGATTGAGAGTCTAAGCAAAACATGCGAGGAATATAGTGCCTGATTTTTTGGATATAGATAAAATCGAGCGGGAGGAATTGCTGGAAATCCTTGATTTAGCTGTGGATATAAAATCAAAGCTGAAAGCTGGTGAGGTTTATAAACCATTACAAGACAAGCAGTTAGCGATGATTTTTGAGAAACCTTCGACGAGAACGAGAGTTTCGTTCGAGGTGGGAATTAATCAACTTGGCGGTAATCCAATCGTTTTGAACAACCCTGATAGCAAACTTGGCGAGCGCGAGTCGATTTATGATACGGCAAAGGTTTTGTCGCGCTATGTGGATTTGATAATGGTGCGCTGTTTTAGTCATAAATCACTGCTGGAGCTTGCAAAATATTCCGATGTGCCGGTGATAAATGGTCTGACTGACGCCAGCCACCCCTGCCAGATAATGGCCGATATATTAACGTTTATTGAGCATAAAGGTGCAATAGAAAACAAAACGATAGCATGGATTGGTGACGGTAATAATATGGCTAATTCGTGGATTCATGCGGCAAAACAGCTGAATTTTAAGCTGAATATAGCTACTCCGGAAGAGCTGAAACCAACTATAAATTTTGAGCATGAAAATATAAGTTGGTATAAAGATCCGAAAAAAGCAGTAAAAAATGCTGATTTGGTAACGACGGATACCTGGGTTTCAATGGGCGATAAGGATTATGACCGGCGCCACGGCCTTTTGAAAAGTTATCAGGTGGATAAAAATCTGATGTCATGCGCGCATAAAGACGCTATTTTTATGCATTGTTTGCCTGCCCATAGAGAGGAAGAAGTGACCGCGGAAGTTATAGACGGCAGGCAATCGGTTGTGTTTGACGAGGCAGAAAACAGGCTGCATATCCAAAAAGCCATCATCATTTGGAGCTTGAAAAAATAGTTGGTTTGTTTTACTGTTAACAAAGTTCAGTAACCAGTAACCAGCAAGTAGCTATGCCAGATTATGACAAAGAAATAATGGAAAAAATCAAGGACGGGTCTTATTATAGTGATGCGCTTGAGTGGTATTCCAAAAAATATGTGCACCCAATTACAGAGCGGACATTTCTGGTAATTTTTGCTATTTCTATGTGCTTTGCTTTTACAGTAGCGGCTATAAATATCAACGCGCTGTTTGTTAAAGAGGATAAAATTCCTTTCGTAATAAGTGTCGCTAATTCAACGGATTACTTCTCATTTATAAAACCTGTTTCCGGGAAAAATGAAACTACACAAGAGGCGGTAGCGAAATATCTGGTCAATAATTATGTCAATCTTCGGGAAGTTTATAAATATAAGGAAATGCATGGTAGTAATTTTAAAAAAATTCTTAAAAAAGTGAAGAGTTCTTCGGCAAAAACCGTCTTAAATGAATATAAAAATTATATGAACGAGACAAATCCATATAGCCCGATTCTTAGATATAAAGACCACACAAATAGATTTATTAATATAGAATCTTTTAAAT
>JAJRPW010000126.1 GCA_024280585.1 Alphaproteobacteria bacterium | reverse complement strand
TGGTTCAATGCCGTGCAATATGGTGTAAAAGAATCCGATGCTCTGATTGATTATGATGAAGTTGAAAAACTGGCTAAAGAACATAAGCCCAAGCTGATTATTGCCGGATGTTCTGCATATCCGCGTGTTATTGACTGGAAGCGTTTTCGCGCAATTGCTGATGCAGTTGGTGCATATTTAATGGTTGATATGGCCCATTTAGCAGGTCTTGTTGCGGCGGGAACTTACCCAAGCCCATTGCCTTTCGCCGATGTTGTTACAACCACGACTCATAAAACACTGCGTGGGCCAAGAGGCGGCATGATTTTATCGAAAAACCCTGACTTGGTTGTGCGCAAAACTCCTTCTGGCAAGGATGTGACTTTGGCAAGAGCTATAAATTCGGCTATATTTCCCGGTTTGCAAGGCGGCCCTTTAATGCATATTATTGCAGCAAAAGCGGTTTCGTTCAAAGAGGCGGCAAGCGATGAGTTTAAAAAATATGGCCAGGATATCATTGATAATGCCAGAGTTTTGGCGGCAACATTAATTGAGCGCGGCGTCGATATTGTTAGCGGTGGCACCGATAGCCATGTTGTGTTGGTTGACCTTAGGCCAAAATCTGTTACAGGTAAAGAGACTGAAGAATCTTTGGAGCGCGCAGGCTTAACATGCAACAAAAACGCCATTCCTTTTGACCCGGTTAGTCCATTTATTACGTCGGGCGTGAGGCTTGGTACACCGGCTGGAACAACGCGTGGTTTCGGCGCAGAAGAGTTTAAGTTAATTGGTAATTTAATAGGTGACGTTCTGGATGGATTATCGGCTAATAAAGAGGATAATTCCAAAACAGAGAGGGAAGTTTTTGCGAAAGTTAAAGAGCTTTGCTCTAAATTCCCAATTTATAAAGAAATAGGTTAATTATGCATTGTCCATTTTGCGGAAATGAAGATACACAAGTCAAAGACTCCAGGCCATCGGAAGAAGGTTCGGCCATTCGCAGGCGGCGTTTTTGCGGAGAATGTGATTCTCGTTTTACAACCTTTGAGCGCGTGCAGTTAAAAGAATTAACCGTCCTTAAAAAAGATGGGCGGCGCAAAATATTTGATCGTGATAAGCTTACTAAATCAATTAGCCTGGCCGTTAGAAAAAGACCGGTAACTCAGGATAGAGTCGACCTAGCTGTTAATAATATTGTCAGAAAACTCGAAGGATCGTTTGATAATGAGATCAAAAGCGAACAGATAGGCGCGGCGGTGATGGAATCTTTGGCAGAGCTTGACCCTGTTGCTTATGTGCGCTTTGCCTCGGTTTATAAAAAATTTGAGGAAGCAAAAGACTTCCAGGAGTTTGTGGATACGATTAATACTATTTCTTAACAAAGAGGGTGGATAAATGCAGCAACTTAGCGAAATTTTCCAGAATAACAGCGCAAACACGTGGGTAATACAGGTTTTTGCCGTTATTTTTGTAACTTTGACAGTCGCTTTTTTTATTAATAGATTAGTCAGAAAATTACATATCAAACTGTCCAAAACCAGGAATAAATGGGATGATGCATTTGCTGTTTCAATCAGAAAACCCTTGCGCGCACTGGTTTGGATAGTGGGCGTATCTTTTGCTATAGAACTAATTTATCAAGAATCAAAAACCCCAATTTTTTCAGCAATTTATCCGATAAGAGATGTTGCTGTCATTGCTGTAATAGCCTGGTTTGTAAATGGTTTTATCAAAGAAGTGCAGCATACAATATTCAAACAAAAAGGTAATATTGACGCCACAACGGTTGATGCAATCAGCAAAATATTGCGAGCCGCAGTTTTTATCACCGCTGCTTTGATTATCTTGCAAACATTAGGGTTTAGCGTTAGCGGCGTCCTGGCATTTGGCGGAGTGGGTGGTATAGCCATTGGTTTCGCGGCGAAAGACTTGCTGGCTAATTTCTTTGGCGCATTAATGATTTACTTCGACAGGCCATTTAAAGTTGGCGACTGGATCAGATCGCCAGATCGAAGTATAGAAGGCACCGTCGAAGATATAGGCTGGCGGCAAACCAGAATCAGAACCTTCGATCAACGTCCTTTATATGTGCCTAACTCTGTTTTTTCCACTGTTGCTGTTGAGAATCCATCGCGCATGACCCATAGGCGAATTTACGAGACTATCGGCGTCAGATATGATGATATGGCAAAAATTGAAAAGATTTTAACTCAGATAAAAGACATGCTTATAAAACATAAAGAAATTGATGAAAGTCAAACTTTGATGGTTAATTTAAATGAATTTAGCGCTTCTTCAGTAGATTTTTTTGTGTATACTTTCACTCATACAACCGACTGGATTAAATTTCATGAAATCAAGCAGGATGTGCTGCTGAAAATTAGTAATATAATTGAGAAAAACGAGGCGGAAATTGCCTTTCCTACTTCGACTTTGCATATCCCTGAAAAAATTACTATCGGAGCCTAGTCCATGAACCCAGTTAGTTTTGGAATTTTATATGTTGTTATCTGGTGGCTGGTGTTTTTTATGGCACTGCCGGTTGGAATCCAGCAGGAATATAACCCGGAAAAAGGCCATGACAAAGGCGCTCCAAAGAACCCCATGATAAAAATAAAAATGCTGATAACCAGCTTCATTGCTTTGATAATTACCTTGTTTTTATTGTATTTACTGGATAATGATTACTTTGCTTTTTTAAATATCAGAGGAAATTAACACTATTTACATATCTTCCCCGAACTTTGATCTGAAAATGGTATAGGATTTAACAATGAGAATATCGAAGTATTTTTTACCGATTATCAAGGAAAACCCATCCGAAGCAAAGATCGTTTCGCACAGATTAATGCTGCG
>JAJRPW010000125.1 GCA_024280585.1 Alphaproteobacteria bacterium | reverse complement strand
GGAACAAAAAGAAGCTATAGCGACTTACGGTTCAGCTGATTCAGGTGCAAGTCTTGGGGATATTTTAGGTGCGGCTTTAAATAGCTCAGCTGAAGCTGCCAAGGAAAAAAAAACCTCCAAAAAAGAAGATAAGTAATGAGTTTATCTGCGGATAATTTACTTGATCGTATTAGGTTAAAGTCAGAGATCGTCCGTTGGCGATCTCTGGCGATCCTGATTGCTGTGTTATTCGGTATTTTTATTGTTGTTTCTAAAACAAGTTCAAATGGGATTCCTGCAAAAGAATTTATAGCGAGAATTACTATCGATGGAATTATTTTAGAGGATAGGGAGCGGAGCAAAAAGCTTTACGACCTAGCTAATAATGATAGTGTAAAGGCCGTTATAATGCATATTAATAGCCCCGGCGGTACTATGGTTGGCGGTGAGACATTATATAATTCCATAGTTAAAATATCTGAGAAAAAACCGGTTGTAGCAGTGATGGGAACTGTGGCGGCGTCGGGAGGTTATATGACCGCAATAGCTGCGGATTATATTTTTACCCAGGCCGGAACTATTACAGGTTCAATAGGTGTTATGTTGCAAACTGCTGAAATAACAGAATTGTCAGAAAAATTAGGCATAAATTTTATTACTTTGAAATCAGGCGAGCTGAAAGGTTCACCTTCGCCTGTGGAAAAATTGAGTCATAAGGCCAGGGTTGCAATAAATAGCAGTATTTTGGATAGTTTTGATTTATTTGTGGATATGATTGTTGCCGGTAGAAATTTGAGTAAAAAAGAGGTGATGAAATTAGCTGATGGCAGGATTTATACTGGCCGCCAAGCTGTTGCAAATAAGTTGGTGGATGCAGTTGGCGATGAGTATCATGCATTAGATTGGTTGCAATCTGAAAAAAATATGGATAAAAAACTAAAAATTAAAGATATTAAGTTGAAAACTAAGGAAAAATGGTTAGAAAAGTTATTCTCAAAAACGATGGGAAGTGATTTGTATATGTCTGGTATTTTTCATAACTCATTAATGACACTGTGGAACCCGGCAGTTTTATAGTTTATTTACTAATATTTAAATGATAAGGAGAGCAAAATAAAGTGACTAAATCTGAGTTAATTAAAAGAATTTCTGCGAGATTTCCAAATTTGATGGAAAAGGATATACGTCTTATTGTTGATAGTATTTTTGGCGAAATATCCGCTGCGATGGCCAAAGATATTAGAGTTGAGTTGCGTGGCTTCGGTGCTTTTACGGTAAGAAAGCGTGATGCAAGACAAGCAAGAAACCCTAGAACAAATGAGGTTGTTGCGATCGAGCCACGAGCCACACCTTATTTTAGATCAGGAAAAGAACTGAATACTTTACTGAACTCGGAATCATAATATTTACTATACCCATTTATTATTGCGCCTTGTCGATCATATTTATGTATATCTTCTCGGTTTTCGGTGTAAGTAAAAAACTGTAATATTATTGAGCAAGCTTTGTAAGCAAAGCCTAAGAGAGAAAAGTGAAAAAAAAATTAATTATATCATCAATACTTATTGTTGTGGCTCTGCTTGGGTTATTGGCAGTTCCGTATATTGTGGATATAAATGATTATAAAGATGACATAGTAAAAATTGTTAGGGAGCGGTCGGGGAAAGATATTCGGGTAAATGGCAATATGGGTATAAGAATTTTGCCCGATCTGGCCATTTCATTGCATGATGTTTCTCTTGGTTCGGATTTAAAAAGTGACGATTCTATTGTCGATATAGAAAAGTTAATTCTGCAATTGCAAATAATTCCCCTGTTAAAAGGCAATGTGCAGATTGATAGTTTTATACTTGTTTCTCCAACTATTAATTATAAAATATTACAAAATGGCAAAACAAACTGGGATGATTTAGACTCTTACTTGCCTGAGGAAGAAATAGCAATAGAGGAAGATGAAAGTGATCTGGATGATATTGAAGAGACGGTGCAGGGCGTTAATTATTTTAGTTTTTTCCATTTTGATGCGATAAAAATTAAGAATGGTACATTTAATTTAATAGACGAACCGAATGACCGCCTAATAACATTCTCAAATATTGATTTGGATACCAGCTTTAGCGGCTATGAAAATGACTTCCGCTTATCTACAAAGTTGGATATTTTTAAGAATAAAAGTTATGGTAATATAAATATTACAGGAATGTACTATATTGGTGACCAGCAATATGGTTTGCAAAACCTATTGATAAATATGGATAATATCAGGGGGCATGGTGCTGTGTCTTATGATTCCAGTTCAATAATTCCTGAAATAAAGTCGGCATTTAATTTTGACCATTTGAATTTGAATCACTATGATCTGGACAATTTGAAAATTGATAAATCAAAAAAAGAAATTATTCCCTACGCGCCAGCACCGGGTTATAAAAGCGCAGGCGTTTTTAAATGGGACGAGGATGAAATTAATTTTGATTTCATAAAACATTATAATGCCCATTTTAGTTTTAAAACCGGTGGCATATTATATCGGGATATCAATGTTGGCAGAGTTATGTTTAACTCATATTTAAGTCATGGCAGGCTTATCGCGTCGCTCAAAGAGGCAGAGTTATTTAACGGAAATGTCCATGGCGAGTTGGTTATTGATGCTTCGGGAGTTTTTCCTAAAGTAAAACAAGATATACATTTTGAAGGGGTGGATTGCAGCCTTTTGCCTGATAGATGGGGCTATATCAGCTATTTAAAAGGAAAAATTGATGGTGGTATAAGAACCAGTTCCAAAGGTTATAGCCAAAAAGAAATAATAAGCAATATGAAAGGTTTTATGAGTTTAAAGGCTATTGAGGGTAGTCTTAAAGGGCTGGATATTTTTTCCATGGCGAATAATATTTCCTCGACATTAAATATTTTTGGTAGTCTGGAAAGTACAACAAAATTTGACCAGATATCTGGTGATTTTGATATCAAAAATGGGATATTGTCAAATAGCGATTTTAAAATTAAATCGCCTATCTTTAATTTTTATGGCAAAGGTAAAATTGATTTACCGCGACTTGCTATTGACTTTAAATTGTATCCAAAGATGGCAAAATTAAAACAAAGGGTTGCGAGGGTTCCTTTGGTGCCGATATCGATTACTGGTTATTTACTTCATCCGGATTTTAATCTTGAAGTAAGAACGATTGTGGATAGTTTAATTAGTAATCCTAAAGGTACAGAAAATCTGGTTAAACAGCTTAAGGAAGACTTTAAAGGGATAAAAAATTCAATTAAAAACGATTTATCTAAGGATAATATTCTAAATGATCTAAAAAATATATTTGGCGGATTCTAGGTTCTATTTTGTAAACCTGAGAATTGACGCCGGATCAGTTTAAATATGAGATATTATCTTTTTAAAATCATGATCAAAACCATAACCGCAACGATGACGGTAACGAATATTCCTACGATCATAAGTGATGAATAGAGCATTCCATATATTGGTGAGTTCACGATTGACTCGTATAATTCTACAGCTTCTCTTTTTGCATCATATAGATTATTAATTTCAGCCAAGGAAGCTTCCGGCAGGAGGTATAGCAGGAAAAATAAGGCAATATTTTTGATTTTTTTATAGTACATAACTCTGGATTATAACACTAACTCGGAATAAAGAACATATAAATTCTCTTATCCCGAGTTAGTGTTCAGATACTGTTAGCTACAGAAAGGTCTCTAAATGCAACCATTTTCTTCTTTTTTTCATCCCAAAGAGCTACATTGGCGCATTTTAAACTTTCCCAAAATTTATAGCGATGTGATGCGGTTTGTAAAACTTCATTTTCTTCAAAACATGCAGGCAGTTTGTAATTAGGGATTTTGCTGGAAAGATGGTGAATGTGGTGATAACCAATATTGCCGGAAAACCAGTGGGCAATCCGCGGTAAATCATAATACGCAGAGCCTTTAATAGCTGCATCCTGGTAACTCCAATTATCAGCTTTTTCCCAGTATGTATCTTCAAATTGATGCTGGCAATAAAATATCCAGGTTCCAAGTGAGGCGGCAACAAACATCATCGGAATATATAATTTTAAAAATAACTCCAATCCTAAAATATTAGATAATGATATGTAAACCACTGCAATATATAAATTATTTCCCATTACGCTAATCCATGATTTTAAGCGTTTTGGTTTGTAAAGCGGTAGGCGTTGCTTAAAAACAAAATGTATAACCGCGCCGGCAGTGAATAAAAATAGTGGGTGACGGTATATACGATACCAGAATTTTTGTAAAACGGAGCTATTTTGATACTCCTTAACAGTCAAAGTTGTGACATCGCCAACACCTCTGAAGTTCAGATTGCCAGAGGTTGCGTGATGGCGGTCATGCTCTTTTGCCCATTGATAATAAGGCGTTAGTGTTAATACACTTACAGCTCGGCCAATAAAATCATTCATTTTTTTGCTTTTTGTAAAAGAACCATGTCCACAATCATGCTGTATAATGAAAAAACGAACGATCAACGCGCCTGCGGGAATCGAGAGAAGCAGGGTCAAAGCGTAAGAAATTTCGACCGTCACATACATCAAATAACATAATGTAGCAAGGGCGGCGGAAGTGTTAAGTATTTGAATTATAGCACTTTTTGTGTCTGGCTTTTTGTAAGGCTCAACCAGTTCATCTAGATTTTGTGTCATGTGGTATCCTTTTTTACTTTATGCACGGTGAACTCTAACTTACTATAGGCTTAAATCCAAGTTTTAAATCACTTATTACTTCCCGGAAAGTTCCGCGACGAACTCCAGAACCTTCCCATCAACCACTTTATCGACGATACTGGAGCCAACAACGACAGCATCGGCATGTTTTCCAACTTGTGCTACGTCAGTGGCAGTTTTTATGCCAAAACCAACAGCCACAGGGATATTAGTATGTTTTTTTATCCTGGCAACGGCGGATTCAATTGAATCATAACTTGCCGATTTTGTGCCTGTAACCCCTGCTACCGCTACATAATACAAAAATCCACTGGCTTTTTCAAGAATTTTTTTGAGCCGCGCTTCATCAGTTGTTGGCGTGATTAATTTTATCAGTGCCATGTTGACTTTTTTTGTGCTGGCAAATAATTCATCATCTTCTTCTATCGGCAAATCTACGATTAGCAAACCATCTACCCCGGATTCGCTGGCATTTTTGACGAATTCATCGACTCCGTAATGACAAATAGGGTTGTAATACCCCATTAGTATGACGGGTGTGTGGTCGTTATTTTCTCGGAATTGCGCTACCATTTGTAGGGTTTTATCCATTTTTGAGCCGGCTTTTAGTGCTCTTATCGCCGCTTTTTGGATGGTTGGGCCATCGGCCATTGGATCCGAAAACGGCATGCCAAGCTCAATTATGTCCGCTCCAGCTGCCGGCAATCCTTGTAAAATTGTGCAGGAATCAGTATAATTAGGGTCGAAAGCCATCACATATGTAACAAGTGCAGCTTTGCCTTGCTCTTTCAAGGATTCAAATTTTTTGTCGAGTCTGCTCATTATATTTTCATCCCCAAAGCATCTGCCACGGTAAAAATATCCTTATCTCCACGGCCACATAAATTCATGATAATCACTTTGTTTTCAGGCATTTTCGGTGCAATTTTTATCACATGAGCCAGTGCGTGAGCCGGTTCAAGCGCTGGAATTATCCCCTCTTTTTTGGCGCAAAGCTGGAATGCTG
Organism: Alphaproteobacteria bacterium; assembly: GCA_024280585.1. Classification (GTDB taxonomy): domain Bacteria; phylum Pseudomonadota; class Alphaproteobacteria; order Rickettsiales; family UBA6187; genus JAJRPW01. The sequence continues at coordinate 5,168 of JAJRPW010000125.1, read as the reverse complement.
CGAGCGCTTCATCATCGGTTGCTGCGACATATTTCACCTGGCCTGAATCATGCAAAAGCGCGTGTTCCGGGCCTATTCCCGGATAATCAAGCCCGGCTGAAATCGAATGCGCATCTTTGATCTGGCCATCGTCATCTTGCAGGTAATATGAGGCATTTCCGTGCAAAACGCCTAGGCTTCCGCGGTTTATTGATGCGGCATGCTCGTTGGTATTTAAACCTTTTCCTGCCGCTTCAACTGCAATTTTTTCAACATTTTCGTCATTTAAAAATTCGGTAAATAAGCCTAAAGCGTTCGACCCACCGCCGATACATGCGACCAAAACATCCGGCAAACGTCCTTCTGCTTTGAGGATTTGTTTTTTGGCTTCACGGCCGATAATTGACTGAAAATCACGCACCATCATCGGGAATGGATGCGGGCCGGCGGCTGTTCCAATTAGATAATAAGTATCTTCTATATTGCTTACCCAGTCGCGCAAAGCCTCGTTCATCGTATCTTTTAGGGTTCCAGATCCGGCATCCACCGACACTACTTTCGCCCCAAGCAATTTCATACGGAAGACATTGGGTTTTTGTCGCTGAATATCCTTCGCGCCCATATAAATAACGCATGGAATGTTAAATAATGCACACACTGTGGCGGTTGCTACCCCATGTTGTCCGGCGCCGGTTTCGGCGATAATACGGGTGCGCCCCATGCGTTTTGCCAATAATATCTGGCCAATACAATGGTTTATCTTATGTGCGCCGGTGTGGTTTAATTCGTCACGTTTGAAATATATTTTCGCGCCACCAAGGTGTTCCGTCAGGCTTTGGGCAAAATATAATGGGCTAGGGCGGCCAACATAATGCTCCAGATAATAGTCAATTTCTGCCTGGAATTTTGGGTCTTTGCGCGCTTTTTTATATTCTTCTTCGACCTCTAAAATCAATGGCATCAGGGTTTCGGGGACATATCTGCCGCCGAATTTACCAAAATGGCCTTGCTTATCCGGTTGGTTATATTTTTGTTTGCTCATTTAATTTTACTCAAAAATTCTTTAATTAGTTCTGGATCTTTTACACCAGGTTCGCTCTCTAAGCTAGAGGAAATATCTATCATCTTCGCGCCGCTTATTGCCATGGCTTTAGTTACATTTTGGATATTAATTCCGCCAGATAAAAACCATGGAACTTCAAAGTTACGATTTTTTAACAATGTCCAGTCAAATGCCAGGCCATTCCCCCCAGGCAAAGGAGAAGAGGGGACTTTTGCGTCAAATAGCAACATATCAGCCACGTTGGCGTATTGCTTGCCTTTTGCTACATCATCGCTGCAGCGAACCGCAATTGCTTTTATTATAGGCAGTCCGTATTTTACGCGCAATTCATAAATTTGCTCTTTAGACTCGGATCCATGACATTGTATGTAATCGAGCTTAAAATCTTTTAATACACACTCCAGCTCATCATCGGTTGGATCAACAAACACACCAACTTTCTTTGTGTTATTGGGAATGTCAGCGGTAAGTTCAGCAGCTTTTTTAGCGGTAATATTTCTCGGTGATGGCGGAAAAAACACGAAACCAAGAAATTCAGCGCCGTTTTCTACAGCGCTATCTACAGCATCTTTTGTCGTTAAACCACATATTTTAGCTTTGATTTTCATAATACTACTTCTATTTCTTTGCAGTGCGTTGTCGTGCTATGGACTCGTCAAATTCACCTATAAAATATAGGCTAAAATTCTCCTCGCCTTGCACTCCTAGCCCTGCTTCGAACTAGAAGTGGCATGTATTAAATTTGTCGCAGGGAGTGTTTCATTAATATTTTCTTTTATTTTCAATATAGTAATCTCATTTTCCAGAGCATTTATGCGCTGTTTTTGCTTTTTTATAGTGTAGGATAGTTTTATTTTGCCAGACGCGTTAATGATACTGGACATTATAACAGCTGACAGAAAACTTGTAAATATCGCAACAAACAAAGGCATATTCACCTCATAAGGCATGGGATATAAATTTATAGAAATGGAGACGCTATTATTGAGAGCAAACACCACGGATGCGATGGCCAGGGCGAATAAAAAAGTATATTTTATCATAATTCACCCCTAATCTCACTTGGTATTTTTTTCGGCTTCATATTCGTGCCAACGCAAACTATCTGTACATTTATATTAGTTATTTTTATATCTTCGCAATAAATTTTCTGCTGCATTTTAATGCTGGCACCGGATATTTTTATGGTTTTTGTCCTGATTTTTAGTAAATCATCAAGACGTGCTGGCTTTAGCAGCTCCATCGCAACGTTTTTTACTACAAATAAAATGCCCTCATTTTTTGTCAGAACCGATTGGTTAATCCCAGCATCACGTAAATATTCAGTGCGCGCTCGCTCGGCATATTTCAAATAATTTGCGTAATAAACCACGCCGCCCGCATCGGTATCTTCATAATAAACTCTGAATTGGCAGGTATGATCAGACATTTTCGAGCGCATCCAACTGTTTGATTTCCTGGCGTACAGGTTTAATGCCAATATGCGCGAATGCATGGGTTGTTAACATACGGCCGCGCGGTGTTCTCTGGATAAACCCTTGCTGTAACAAATATGGCTCGATAGTCTCTTCAATCGCATCGCGTTGCTCGGAAAGTCCGGCTGCAATTGTCTCAACGCCAACCGGGCCGCCATCATATTTTTCCGCGATAAATTTTAAATAACGCCTGTCTGCGCTATCCAAACCCGCATTATCTACTTCGAGTCTTTGTAATGAATGATCTGCCAGGGGCTTATCAATCGGCTGTCCTGAAACCGACGCAAAATCACGCACACGTCTTAATAAACGCAAGGCAATACGCGGTGTTCCGCGTGAACGCCGGGCAATTTCATGTGCGCCGTCAGTGCTGATTTCCACATTTAATATTTTTGCACCGCGGTTGATAACCGCTTGTAATTCAGGGACTGTATAGAAATTCAGCCTTGTTGGAATGCCAAAACGATCGCGCAACGGGTTGGAAATAAGCCCTAATCTTGTTGTCGCCCCTATAAGCGTAAATTGCGGCAAATCTATCTTAACAGTCCGTGCTGCCGGCCCTTCACCGATAATTAAATCAAGGGTGAAATCCTCCATCGCCGGATATAAAACCTCTTCGATAATCGGGTTAAGTCGATGAATTTCATCAATAAAAAGCACATCTTTTTCTTGCAGATTAGTCAGGATCGCCGCCAAATCTCCTGCTTTCGATAATAATGGCCCTGATGTGGATTTTATACCAACACCCAATTCGCGCGAAATTATTTGTGATATAGTAGTTTTCCCCAGTCCCGGTGGGCCATATAGCAAGACATGATCCAGCGCTTCCTCGCGCGTTTTAGCAGCATCAATAAATATTTGTAAGTTGGCTTTGGCTTGTTTTTGCCCGATAAAATCGTCAAATAAAGACGGGCGCATAGTCTGTTCTGCTAAGTCTTCCTCTTGTTTTTGTCCGTGAATTATACGCTCCTGGTTCATTTAACTCCAAGCTCCCGCAATCCTTGTCTTATTAAATCATCAATTTGAATATTATCATTTTGCGCCGAGATTTTATTCACCGCATTATAAGCATCAGTTCGGCTATAACCTAAGTTAACCAGCGCGGAAATTGCATCGGAAATATTACTATTGGCGGCACCGGTATTATTGAGCGTTGCCGCAGAAAGTTGTTCATTTATAGCGTTTAAGGCAAATTTATCTTGCAGCTCGGTTATTATACGCGCTGCAAGTTTTGGCCCCACTCCTGAAACCACCTTAAAAGCAGATTGATCTTGCGCCGCAATCGCTGTAGATAATTGTGCATGATTCAAAACTGATAATATTGCCAATGCTACTTTTGTGCCAACGCCGGAGACTTTAGTGATAATTTTATAAGCATTTTTCTCGGAAATATCGGAAAAACCGTAAAGATTAATATGATCCTCACGTACGTGAGTTTCGATAAACAGTGTAGCAGCTTCACCCTTGCCGGGCAGAGCGGACATAGTATTCGCCGAGCAAAACACTTCATAACCAACACCGCCCACGTCTAATATTACGGAATTTATATCAATCGTGTCGATTATTCCTTTCAATTTTCCTATCATTTGTCACCTCTATAGTTTTTCAATATGACCTTAATTATTTTAAAAGTACTTTGTTTTATTTGCTAAAGCAAGGTTACTAAAAACAAAAAACCCCTTACTTGTAAACAAATAAGGGGTTTTAAAATAATCTTCTACGCAGGCTTTAGCCAATAGCCTCAGCTCCGGCACTGTCGGTAGCATCATCAGTATTTGTATCGATATTGCTAGCTTCAACATCGCTGTTTTCTGCGTCAGTTGCAATTCTTCTGGCTTGATTTGCCAGATCAATTTCATGATCACGTTTTTTAGCAATCTTCTTAACTGTGTTCATATAGAAACCGGTTCCAGCTGGAATCAGCCTGCCGACAATTACGTTTTCTTTCAAACCACGCAGCTTATCAATTTTACCGGCAATTGACGCCTCGGTAAGAACCCTGGTAGTTTCCTGGAATGAGGCCGCGGAAATAAATGAATGTGTTTGCAAGCTGGCTTTAGTTATACCTTGCAACACCGGTATGGCAGTCGCTGGTTTATAGCCTTCTTTTTCAGCTTTTGCATTCATTTCTTCTAGCTCCTCACGATCAACAGTTTCGCCAATTAGGAAAGTAGTTTCGCCGGAATTAGTAATCTCCACTTTTTGTAGCATCTGGCGGATTATAACTTCAGGATGTTTATCGTCAATTTTTACACCTTGCAGGCGATAAACCGACTGAACTTCATTGACCATATATTCAGCTAAAGCCTCAACTCCCATCACACGCAATATGTCATGAGGAACCGGATTACCATCCATAATCAAATCACCTTTGCGTACAAAATCACCTTCATTAACAGTGATATGCTTGCCTTTAGGAATTAGATATTCCACCGAATCCGCCGCCTCATCTTTAGGTTTGATTATAATACGACGTTTGGATTTATAGTCTTTTCCAAACTCAATCATACCATCTATGTCACAGATAACAGCATGGTCTTTTGGTTTACGCGCTTCAAATAATTCAGCAACACGCGGCAAACCACCTGTAATATCACGAGTTTTAGAGGATTCTTTTGGAATACGCGCCAAAACATCACCAGCATGGACAT
>JAJRPW010000124.1 GCA_024280585.1 Alphaproteobacteria bacterium | reverse complement strand
TTTTAGGCAAGGCATTATCGAACCAACGCCTCAGCGGCGCCAAAACCGGATGCTCCATATCCCTTTGCAAATGCCCCCAAACACGCGGCAAATAGTCTAAATAACGGGCCTTTCCATCACGATTTGCCAGCCGCGCAAATATACCAATAATCTTACAATTGCGTTGCGCCGCATAAATAGCATAGGCCGCGAAAAAATCGTCTCTATTAATGGATTTTCTGATGTCCAAATAGCGATTTATCATAGCTTTTACGGTACTTGCACCAACATCGCGCCGCGCATCCTCCAAAAGTGATACAATATCATAGACAGGCGAACCGATAACCGCGTCCTGAAAATCAAGCAAACCGACCTGCTCCACCCCATTTCGATCCGGAAGCCACATCAAATTATCCGCATGATAATCCCTTAAAACGACGACATCATCAGCAATTTTGTTAAAATTAAGCAGCCCCTCCCAGGTTTCAATATAATTATCACTGGCATTTTTTATATTCACATCGGCCTCCACATTTGGCAGATACCAATCCGCCAGTAATTTACACTCTTTTATCAACAGCTTACGGTCATAATCAGGCATTTTTCTCGGCAAAGTTGACCGCCCCAATTGCACCAAAACATCGACAGCAGCCGTATATAAATCATACTCATTATAGGCGGATGAGATCGGTGATTTCCCCGATAAAACGTTGGTATAACTATCATTTCCAAGATCTTCCAATAGCAAAAATCCGTTTTTTCGATCTTCCGCATATATATCCGGCGAGCTAAACCCGCGCCGCCGCAAATAATTATCAATATTAATAAACGGCTCGATTTTCTCCTTTTCCGGCGGAGCATCCATCAGCATCACAACCTCATTATCCAATGCTATCCGCTCATAACGACGAAATGAAGCATCGGACGACAGAGGAATTCGCGCCGCTTTTTCATAACCATTTTTCTCTAAAAATTCTTTAATTTGCTCTTCACGATTCAACATTTTTTACCCTTCCTTTCCAACTACCAAAAGCCTCTATTTCCGCGACTCTTGTATCATCCACGCCACAAGATAAACTTATAACCAGCCTATCCTCCGGCAACATATCTGCGATAATCTGTGGCCATTCTATCAAACTAACACCCTCTTCGAAAGCATCTTCCACACCAAGTTCGTATATTTCTTCCTTTAATTCAAGTCTATAAAGATCAAAATGATATATTATGCAACCATTATCTGCCTCATACGGCTGAACCAGAGTGAAAGTCGGGCTTAAAACCTCGACATCCGCCCCCGCCATTTTTTGTATAAAAAACCGAGCAAATGTAGTTTTCCCTGTTCCCAAATCACCGCGCAACTCTATAATATCGCCTTTTTTTATCAAACCAGAGATTTTTTCCGCAAGATTTTTTGTATCTTCTAAATTATTTAAATTAATTCTCATCTGTTTTTAACTTCTTACTCTTTCTTTTTAGCTGAAAAGTGACTTTTGTTCCTTTCTTTTCTTTTGAATCCAGTTTTACCTTGCCGCCATGCAGCTCAATTATATTTTTTACAACGGAAAGCCCAAGACCCGTCCCGGATTTCTTCATTACCAACGCCGAATCGGACTTAAAAAACTTATCAAATACTTGTTTTTTATCCTTCGCCGCTATCCCAATTCCGCTATCTTCCACCCATACCAACACATCTTTATCACTATTTTGCTTAGCTCCAACAATAATTTTTCCACCTTTTTTAGTAAATTTAATGGAGTTACTTACAACATTCAGCAAAATTTGCCGTATCCGATTTTCATCACCAACAATTTCTCCAGCATCATCCGCACAATCAAGCAGTAACTTCAATCCGGCCTCGTTACACCTGGCCTCAACCGCGCTAACCAGCGACAATAACATAGATTTTATAGAAAATCTTTTCACATCCAAAACCATGTAACCAGCCTCAATAGAAGCCAGATCCAATATGTCATTAATCAACGCCAAAAGCTGTTCTGAGGATTCGGATATGTTATGTGTATACTCCTTTTGCCGCTCATTCATCTTGCCAAAATATTCTTTTTCCAACGCCTCCGCAAAACCTAATATCGAAGTAAGCGGGGTCCGAAGCTCATAAGAAACATTAGCCAAAAACTCGGTTTTTAACCGATCCGCCTCTTCCAAAGCGTCGTTGCGATCACGCAAACTTCTCTCCAGCAAAGTTGTATCAGTAACGTCAACATATGAAACCATATGATCACCATCGGGCAATAAAACCACCAATTTATCTATCACCTTTCCATCGGTACGCTCGGTACGTTTGACGGAAACCGGCTCTTTTGTCGTCGGCCTGCGAAGCCACTCATTCTTAAATTCCACCCAATCATCAAATACAAATAAATGCCTGGAAATCTCCATTAAATCCTTATCGCGCGGCTTAGTATCCAATACGGAAATTTCCTCCGGCCACATTTTTTCATACATAGGGTTATACAACTTTAACGTCCCGTCAGTTCCAAAAACAGCCACCCCTTCTCTTAAATTATCCAATGTTTCCTGTTGCACCTCAATCAACGTATTATATAACCCCTCAATCGCAAAACGATCAGTCATATCTTCATATGCGAATAAAAGCCCACCCAAAGCATGCGGAATCACAATCACACGCAGGGTTTTTCCATCAGGAAGATAGAAGAATTCATTATGCGGTTTTATCAAATTTTTAAAGAAATTAACCTGTTCTTCACGAAATTTTTTAAAATTAGCCTGTTCCGGCAACATCCTTTTTTCTCTAAGAATTTCAAGTACTTCCGCATATGTAGGGTTGCTGTTTAGCCAGTTTTCTTCAAAATTCCATAATTTCATAAATGCATTATTATAGAATTTTAGTTTTGTATCTGAGCCATATATCGCCATGGCACTTGAGGAACTTTCCAGCAAATCAGCATGGGCCGATATGTGCCTGCCCAGCTCCTTTTCGATCTCTTCTTCGCTGGTTATATCCAGCGCATAGCCAAAAAAACCTTTATCCACAGCGACTTCCGACAGTTTAAAAAACCGCCTTTCTCCTGCTGATACTAAATGTTTTTTTAATTGCAAAGACTTTTCTGTTTTCAGGATTTTTTCAGAAGCTTCCCTCACATTTTCATCCAATTCAGGGATGATATTATTCTTCAAACTATCGTTACTAACTTCGACAAATTCCTTATAAGAATCATTACAATACTTTATGTCATAACTCTCATCACGCCGCCATATAGGCATTGGAATATTATTTAATATCGACAAATAATCAGATAATTCTGCTTGTAACTTCTCAGTTAGAGAATCCAGCCGCTTAATTTGTTGGGTATATTGCGTGGTGTCATAGAACCAAATCACCACGGCAACAGCATTATCGGCCTGGTCATCAATCCTGTTGCCAACGAATTGAAAATTCCTGATCTTTCCCGATATTTTAGCATTTGAATTAAAAATAAATGAATTTTTATCACCGTTTTTTAACGATTCAAACAAGGCCAATATTTCTCGCCTGTCTTTCGCCAGAAACACTGAATGAAATTGCTTAAAACTCTGAATTTTGTCGTCGATATTAAACATTTTAATCATGTTTAGTGAGAATTTTTCTTCATTTTTCTGCGTATCTAGAAAGTAATAACCACCTATTGAGGCACTATTTATCAAATAATTTATATTATTTTCTGCAGCTAAATCCTTGCAGCAATACAAAGCACCACGCCATTTTATAAAGAAAAAAACGGCAACCAGTGCAAATACAGACATGATAACTATGTGATGAACTGGAGCCATAATATCTTACAAAATTAGTGAACGACATACGCAGGGACGAATTTAGAAAACACTATATGACATTATGTAATTTTTTCGCAAGAAAAATCTTTTGCAATATAGCTGAAATTGGTATATTCGTGTAGTCAGAAAATAACAATGGGGTTTAAAAAACTATGCGTCTTACCAAAAAAGTTAAACAAATTTTAAGCTGCTATGAGAGTGATAATCCTGGAACCAAAGCAAACTTAGCGCGCATATTAATGCAAGGAAAGCTCGGTGGCACCGGAAAATTGGTGATTCTCCCTGTTGACCAGGGTTTTGAGCATGGCCCGGCGCGCAGTTTTGCGCCCAACCCCGCAGCCTACGACCCTCATTACCATTATCAGCTGGCACTTGACGCCGGTTTAAGCGCATACGCGGCTCCACTTGGCATGTTGGAAGCTGGCGCGGACACATTCGCCGGTGCGATTCCAACAATATTGAAGGTTAACAGCTGCAATTCCCTCGCTCCCGGCATTAGAAACCAGGCTGTAACCGGCGCGGTGAGAGATGCACTTCGACTTGGTTGCTCGGCGATTGGCTTCACGATTTACCCCGGATCCGACCAGGCTTTCGATATGATGGAGGAAATCCGCGAAATGTCCCTGGAAGCAAAGTCTTACGGTATAGCAACAGTTATCTGGTCATATCCGCGTGGCGGTGAAATTTCCAAAGCAGGAGAAACCGCCATTGATATCACCGCCTATGCCGCTCATATGGCCGCACTTCTTGGCGCTC